>CAZPCO010000149.1:0-2869 GCA_964585025.1 uncultured bacterium
GGTGAAAAGATAAACGATGCACGCAGCCGGTTCTTTCAGCTCAAAATCAACCTGAGCTTTGTATGGGCCGCTCTTGGCGATATTGATATAATTGAAAAGCGTAGTTATTTCGCCTGTTGAAGTCGAGGTTGAAGTGTTGGTCGTCACTGTTACAGCCTGTGCAAGGGTCGTGAACGACAGCACACCAAATGTCTGAGTAGTGGTTTTGTTACCGCTCTTGTCGGTGCATATCAGCTCATAGGTGTAATAAGTCGAGTGCAGCAGACCATTGATTTCGTATTTATGGCTGGTCTTATAGGTAGTACTGACTGGGAATTCGAGGCGATCCCCGCCGGTAGTCTTGAGAACAAGTCTGCTGATGCATTCTTCATCACTTTTCCAGGTTATAGTAACTGAATTTGACTGTGGAGTAGCCACAACACCACTGATAACCGGCGGAATAGTATCGCCGAACCCCGGCAGACCATTGGTTCCATGACAGAGATAGCACATACTGTCATCGGTATAGTTATGGTCAGGGTTTCTGGTGGTATCATTATGGCAGCTCAGACATGAAGCCTGCTGCCAACCTGGATGCATGTTGTCGAGTAAAGGGGCATTGTCATGGCCGTTTACACCGCTGCTGTCAGTCGGCACAGTGATTATTGGAGTAGTTATTGCTCCAGGATTCTGCACTACGCCGTCGGTAGCCAGTCCGGTACCGGTTGTAGTCGCCTGATAAGCTCCAAGAGGATTGACGTTGCCTCCGGAATCAGACGAGCTGGATGAACAGCCGGCAGTAAGAATTGAGACTGCCGTTAGCAGAACCAGCAGCAGCCATGAATGTTCGTGCAGTCGACGGTATGACTTCATAGACGATCTGTGACCTCCAGATTCATTGTCCTATAATGGTACCTCTGGATTATCGGCATTCCTTAAAAGTCATCTTAGAAGAAAAAATTTACATCTATCCGTTCAGAATTTTTCCAATCCTGCCGAAAAGGTTGAAGATTTCGCATCGTTATCTTATTCTCAGGGAAACTATGAAACTAATCAGCAACATACTGGTCTGGACAGCTACCTGGCTGGCAACGGGGTTATATACGCTGGCGGTTTATCCCCTGTATTTCTTCCGCAACATCGGCTATCATCTTCGTTCCCCTTCTGTATTGCTTTACGCAACCATTTTCTTCATTCTTGACCGCATAACCAAGCTGATTGTCGTCAACAATTCGCATCTGATGCCGCTGAATCTGGTCGACAATTTCTTCACCCTGACTTACGTAAAGAACCCCGGCGTCGCCTTCGGGTGGTTTCCTGACTGGCGTCTGCCTCCAATTTTGATGGCTTTGAGCATGATCATCATCATTGCCTACTACAGCTTAAAGCTACCGGAAGAAGAACGTCTGACCCGCTGGGCTCTGGCCCTGCTTGTCGGTGGTGCGATCGGAAATCTCTACGACCGCATCATATACGGCTTTGTCATTGACTTCTTCCTCTTTCATTTCGGCTCTTTCGATTTTCCAGTCTTCAATGTCGCCGACATTGCCATAGACGTTGGCGTATTCATGCTGTTTATCGACATCTTTTTCCTGAGCCCTGACGAAGAAGAAGAGAACGCTGCCGAGAACCTGACCGCCAACGCGGCCTGATCCCAGGCCATGTATCCAATACTGCTCTCGACCCCCTGGTTCAACGTCTACACTTACGGTCTGCTGATCGCCGCCGGCTACAGTATAGGCACCATCATCATCATCCAGGAGGCCGGCCGCAGCGGGCTGAACCGCGAAGCCATCTTCGACATGCTGATCATTCAGCTGATAGTTGGAATCATGGGCTCCCGGCTGCTGTTTATGCTTGAATACACCCCTGAGAAACTGACATTTTCAGACTTTTTTGCCTTCGAACAGGGTGGACTCACTTTCTATGGGTCGGTCATCAGCAGCTTCATTTTCGATCTTCTCTATCTAAAGGCCAGGGGAATTCCATTCTGGCAGGCTATGGACTGCGTCGGTTTCGGCATTCCGGCTGGAATTGCACTTGCCAGGCTTGGCTGTTTCTTCAACGGTTGCTGCTATGGCGTTGCCTGCAACTACCCCTGGGCGGTTCATTTCGAACATGCCGGTCCGGGTCTGCAGCATCCAACCCAACTCTACGAGTCTTTTGCAGCTCTGGTGATTATCGTTCTCCTGCACTATCTGAGAAAGTTCCGTCGCAATCACGGTGAGATATTCCTTGCCTGCATGGCTTTTTATGGCTTTTTCCGTTTCTTCATCGAATTTCTCAGGGCTGAAAACCCCGAGGTTGTCTTCGGGCTTAAACTTTCGCAATTGATCGGTATCGGCGCAATTATCGCGTCTGTTGCTGCCTGGAAAATCATCGACCGAAGTCGTGAGTTCAGAATCCTTCCGGACAAAGCCCCGGTAAAGCTCAAACCGGCGGAATGACGATGCAATTTTCAGGCGGCTTTCATCTTCCGGTTTATACTTACGGCATCCTGATGCTTCTGGCATTTCTGGCGGGAATCAGTCTGTTTTCAGCCAACTGCCGGGCTGTTGGCCTCAGAATTCCGGATCTGACAGATGTATTACTGGTGATTTCACTTTGCGGAATCACCGGTGCGAGACTGCTGTATATCATACTTTTTCCAGAGCAGTTTACCGGTATCAGCGACTGGCTTGCACTGCACGAAGGTGGGCTGGTCTTTTATGGTGGCTTGTTTGCAGCGATTTTAGGGCTATCTATTTATCTGTATCAGAAAAACACGGCATGGGCACCGGTGTTCGACTGTCTCGTTCCTTCCCTGGCCATGGGTCAGGCAATCGGGCGTATCGGCTGCCTGATCAATGAATGCTGTTATGGGACCAGAACTAATCTGTTACACATATAC
>CAZPCO010000149.1:2879-7761 GCA_964585025.1 uncultured bacterium
CAATCGCTGCCATGCTACTTTTACGCTGTGGCAGATGCAAAAATCGTCTAAGACCGGGCATGATTACAGGCCTTTATCTTCTCGCCTATTCATGCTGGCGCTTTTTGCTGGAATTTTTACGGGGTGACGACCGCGGTGGTTTTTATACAGTTCTGCACCTCTCGCCCTCGCAGCTCGGATCAATCATTCTTATGGTCATAAGCACCGGCATGATAGTATACTGTTATAAACATCCTTCCGGGTTCGGAGACAACACAAATGAACAAAACTGAATTATGGTCGGTAGAAGCCGAATATGCCGGCTTGCGCATAGATCTGGCTATCAACCGCAAATTCTCCGGCATTTCCCGCACCTTAGCCCAGGAAATGCTGAAAAATGGTGAGATAAAAATTGGTGGTCAGGTTGTAAAGCCCGGTCTTAAAATCAAAGGTGGCGAGGAAGTATCGATAGCTTTCCGCCCTGATGAAGTAACTCCAGAAATCAAAGCGACCGCCCTGAACTTCCCGGTGCTTTTCGAAGACCGCTACATGATCGCCATCAACAAACCTGCCGGCCTGGTAGTGCATCCCGGTGCCGGAAAAGAGCAGACGACAGTTGTTTCAGCACTTCTCGGTCATACAAAACTCAGCCCGGTCGGTGCGCCAACCAGGCCCGGAGTCGTTCACCGCCTCGACAAAGACACCAGCGGCGTCATGATTCTCGCCAAAACCCGCGAAGTGCACCGCAAGCTGGCAGAGGCCTTTGCAGGGCATGACCTTGAAAAGGAATATCTGGCCATCATTCAGGGCCATATAGTTAATCGCAAGGGTCGCATCGAAGTGGCGATTGAGCGCGATAAAATACATCGCAAGCGCATGAAAGCGACTTCAGCCGACAAAGGCAGAATGGCGATCAGCCAGTTCGAAGTGCTTGAATACCTGAAAGGTGCGACACTGGTCAAAATACGTATTTTAACCGGCCGCACTCACCAGATCAGGGTTCATATGGCCTTTACCGGGCACCCGCTGCTTGGAGACGTCACCTACGGCGGCAAGCGCCATGAACGGCGGGCCGAACATTTTCTGCACAGTAACCGACTGGTGCTAAAGCACCCGATGACCGGAAAACCGCTTACTTTCGAGGCTCCGATTCCCGCAAGGTTCGAACAGATGCTCGAGCAGCTTCGCAAGGAAGCACCGGCTGAATCGAACTGATCTTTTGTGCAAAATCTGCCGATGTTTAAGGTATCCTCACCTGAAAGCAGGAAGAAACAGATGCTTGAACAGAAACTGACTGGAAGGCGCAGGGGCAACGTCGCCCTTTATGCGATCGTATTCCTTCTTTTCGGCATAATCATGTCGCTATTCATCTTTTTTCCGCAATTTCTCAACATGCAATCCGGGATCTACGGAATTTCCTGCCGCGAAATCCGCCAGAAAATTCAAATGGCCGTAGAAGACTACGATGCCAACAATTCCACCAGCATCGTCGAGCGCGGCAAACGTGTCGATCTCGACACTCTGAAGGAAAAAGGATTCCTGCATGAAATAAAACTCTGCCCAGAAAAGGGCGAGTATAAATTCGACGAGCGCGGTAAAGTGATCTGTACCTTTCATAAAACCGGAGATAATAAATGAACAAGCATCGAAGACGGACATATCTGATCAAAACAGGTCTTCAACTCAGGTATATGGGCATAATCATCTCAACTATGCTTCTGGTGGCATTTGGCGTTGGCTGGGTTATCTATCATACATCCTGGAGCCGCATCGCCAATACCCCGGATCTGACTCTCGACAAGCTTTCAGATATTTTCGACACCGTAAACGGCATTCTGATGCACTGGATAGTCGTTTTTGTGCTGGCTATAGCTATCTTGTCGATTTTTGTCTCGCACAAGATTGCGGGGCCGGTCTATCGTCTCGAGGAAACGTCGAAGCTGATTGCATCAGGTGATCTCACTCAGCAGATTCAGCTTCGTCAGGGCGATGAACTTAAAGATCTTCAGGAAGCCTTCAATCAGATGTCTGAATCCCTTCGAAAGATGGTTGCCAAAGACCGCGAAGTTATCGACAAACTGGTGGTAACTGGCAACCGCCTGCGCGATAAAATTGACAAAAAGAGCCTCAACTCTGAATCGATAGAAGAGATCACCCGCGACCTGCATGTAGTAATCGAAGAACTGCGCCTGGTCACCAGCGGCTTCAAAATCGACGACACCGATGACGACGAAGAGGCGAAAGAACCAGCTTCAGAAAGCGTCTGAAAGCTGCCAGGGCACTTGCCGATCAGCCCGAACGATTGCTGAATCCTGCTCTGCAAGGCCGATTAATAAAACAGTTTAAAGAGATTGTATCTTCTGATACAATCTCTTTTATCATCAGAAGGCCGGAAGGAGCAGGATATGATGCACCACCAGATTTTTGTCAATGGAGAATGGCGCGAAGCCAGTTTTCCAGTTTCATCATTCAAGGCGATTAGCCCGCTTTCCGGCAGACAGCTTCCTGACAGTTTTCCCGTCTCGAGTTTTCTCGATATCGATGAAATGCTGCAGGCAGAAGAAGCGGCACGGGCGGCCATTCTTTCTTTGTCATTCGAAAAGAGGGCGGAATTTCTCAGGCAGCTGGCCGACGATTTCGTCCGCAATGCTGACGATCTGACCAAAACGGCCAACGAAGAAACTGGACTGCCATTGAAAGCTTTTCTGCTCGACCGCGATTTTGCCCAGATGATCAGAGGCCTTCGCGAAGCTTCCGAATACTGTCTTAACCGCACCTGGCGTCAGGCAACCATAGATTCAGCCCACAATATTCGTTCACTGCGAGGGCCACTGTCAGGCCCGGTGGTAATTTTCGGCCCATCCTGCAATCCATTCAGTCTCAACACATGCGGCGGCAACGATTTTGCCTGCGCCATTGTCGCGGGGAATTCAGTCATCGCGAAGAGCAACCCGATGCATCCGCTTACCTGCCGCAAACTGGCGCTAATAATCGGTGAAACTGCCTCCCGGCTACAGATGCCGGCAGGATTGTTTCAGTTTTTCTATCACACTACCCCGGACCTCGGTTTCCGTCTGGCCGCGCACCCGATGATCGGAGCGCTGGCATTTACAGGCAGCCGGGAGTCAGGCTTGCCTCTCAAGGCCAGTGCCGATCATTCAGGAAACCTTTCCTTCATGAACATGACCGGCCTGAATCCACTGGTATTGCTGCCGGCAGCAATAAACGAGCGCAAAGCTCAGCTGGCCCGTGAACTTAGTGATGCCATTCTGAGTAATGAAGGTCAGACATGCTCAAAACCAGGTCTGATCTTTCTTGTAGAAAACAAGGAATCTTCGAGTCTGATCAGAAGCATGGTCGATGAATTCAACGCCGGCAGCTGCAAACCACTCATCTCTGATCTTGTAGCCCGCCATCTTGACAGCAAAATTTCCGGCTTTGTGCGACTTGGCGCCAGGAAGCTGACCCGCAAGGAATTCTATCAGCCGAACCCATTCGTCTACCCTTACACCATTCTGCATCTGGACCTCAAAACCTGGCTTAAAATGGCCACTCAATTTCAAGAAGAAGCATTTGGGCCGGTAAGTATTTTCGTCACCCTCGAAAATGAACGCCAGTTTGTCGAAGCTATGAGCCCTCTCGATTGCTGCAGCTGTATAGGCATATTTTCTGACAACGCCGGCGCCGACTCAGATATCTACAGAGATCTTGAGCCTGTGATCCGGCAAAAAACCGCCAGGCTGGCAAACGATCGGATGCCAGGCTGCAGCATTCCTGCCCACGGCATGGTATCAGGCGGCAATTTTCCGGCCTCTAATCAGCCAGGATTCACCTTCAGTGGCATGCCGGCCGCAATTCAGCGCTTCACGATCATGAACTGTTATGATGGAGTCAGACAGGATCGTTTGCCTGCTGACCTCAAAGACACCAGGCCGGCTGTAAAAATGATCAGATTCATCGACGGCGAATATACCGACAGATAAAACAGATAAAAGGAGCAGTTGATGCTTAAAGACGGAGAATCAGGAGCCATTATTCAACGTGACAAGCAGACTTACGCTATCGCGCCCCATATTCCGTGCGGGGTGATTACCCCTGATATACTCAGGCGACTCGCCGACGCTGCAGAAAAATACCAGGCAGCAGCCTTGAAAATTACCAGTGCCGAGCGTATAGCGCTTGTCGGGCTCAAAGAAGAAGATCTCGATGCCATCTGGCAAGACCTTGGCATGGACAAGGGAGCAGCGGTCGGGTTATGTGTTCGCAGTGTCAAGGCATGCCCTGGCACCTCTTTCTGCAAGCGCGGCATCAGAGACAGCCTGGGAATGGGGTTGCGGCTCGACAAACTCTATCATGGTCTCGAACTTCCAGGGAAATTGAAGATGGGCATCAGTGGCTGTCCGAATCAATGTGCCGAAACCTGCATCAAGGACATCGGCCTTGCTGGTTTCAGCAAAGGCTGGAAACTGCTGGTTGGCGGCAATGGTGGTGCCATGCCACGTTTGTCGCAGGAGCTCGCCTGCGATCTTGACGACGATCAGGCTCTGGCGATAATCGACAAACTGGTCGCTTTTTATCGGGTCACCGCCAGACCTCATCAGCGTATGGGTCTGATGATCGAACGCATGGGCGGCATGGAAGAGTTCAAAAAAGCCTTCGCCGCTTTCGACAAGCCCTAAATAAAACCGATATTTCAGCCGATCCACTAGTCTGTATGCGCAAGAAAAACTTCTACGCCCTGACAGGCTTCATATTTCTGACCCTGATGGCTCTGGTTCTCAACGGTGCTGCAGTCCGCCGCAGTGTTGAACGTGCGGCAAAAGACATTGTGCCGAAGGGCCAGCCGAATTACGATGCGATGTTTGCCGATGGCAAACTGCGAATTGCAGTTTTCTGGGGCTGG
>CAZPCO010000150.1:0-7743 GCA_964585025.1 uncultured bacterium
AATTTTCCATCGTCTGTTGAAACAGCTCACTGCCCTGAAAAAAGGCAGCCATTCGCTCGGTATTCTTTTGCGCTGTCTGCAAGGCTTTCTGCTGTCTGGAAGACAGATGGTAGCCCAGATAACCTGCACAACAGAAACCAAAGACAGCAAGAATGGTCCATAACCAGAAACGGCGCGCAATTGTCATTTTCATGAAAACTCCTGAATTCTCTCACCTGACAATCTGACATGAAAAAACAAACCGCATCCTTCGATGCGGTTTGCCCCGTGGATCAATTCATGTCAGAAATAAACGTCTGAGATACCTGGTAAGTCATTTGCTTACTTTTCTTTATCCTTGTATTTGCCGGCAGTGAGAACGTATTCTTTTCCGTCGCTGCCTTTAACCAGCATATAATAGGTAACTTTGTCAAAGATTCCAGTAGCACCTGGTTTCTGGTAGGCATATTCAACCCAACCCTTACCGTTTGCTACCGCACCTTCAACGATTTCGTCACGAAAGTTCTTGCCCTTGACATCAGGTTTGCCCTTGAAGTTTTTGCCAACCAGACCCTGATTGGGGTGCGCGATCATATTAACATCTTTGTCGTAGATGAAAACATAGAGAGCGGGATTATCCTTGTTAACAAACGGGTGCTCGCTGGCATTGATTTTGGCGATGACTGCTGGAGCGTCTTTAGCCATTTCAGCGGCAGCCATTTCAACAATGGCGGTAACTTCTTCAGCGGAAATTTCCTTTTCCACATCCTGGGCCATCAGGTTACCGGTCAGACACACAAAGAAAAAGGCAAAAAATGCACACAACACAACCCAACCATTTTTTCTCATACAAACTCCTTATTGAGAATGAGGCTTACTAAAGCCTACAATCAGATTAAAAAAAAGTCAACAAAACTGCAAAGTGTAATAGACCGGAGATAAAACTGACCTTGCGTTCGCAACGATTTTTATACAAACAATTGCCTTCTGCGTTACATTCTGTTAATCTGTTGACGAAAGAGAGTATTTAATAATACTCCTATGCCCGGTACACCAACATCCGAAGGACTGAAACCAATGGATTCCCGTATTGCCAATCAGTTTATACTTGCCTCGATCGAAGTATTTCGAAAAACCGGAAACGTATCACTGAAAAAAACAGGCCTGGAATATTTTCCCAACAGCCAGAAAATCAGCGCCGGTATAGCGACGATTCTGGGAGTAACCGGTGACATTAAAGGGCAGTTCATCATCACTCTGGGTGAACCCTTTGCGATGAAGGTCGCTTCAGCGATTCTCATGGGTATACCGGTGACGGTTTATGACGAAGTGACCGAGAGTGCCGTCTGCGAACTGGGTAACATGATCGGTGGTGAAGCCAGCAAACTTCTCCACGAGGTTGGTCTGAAATGCGACATAACCGTGCCGTCCATCGTCAGAGGCAAAGAGATGGAAATCGCCTTTTACCCCGTTGCCCCAATGTTCATCGTGCATTTTTCCTGTGAATGGGGCCCCATAGACCTGATTCTAAGCTTTGACAACAAAGTCAAGGTCTGACTTTTTGAAGATAAGAGGTTTACACCGTGAGCAAGAAAATACTTGTGGTTGATGATGCAACGATTATGAGACTGATGCTCAAGCATCTGTTCGAAAACAATGATTTTACCGTTATTGAAGCGGTAAATGGCAGAGAAGCGGTCGATCTTTTTGCCACCCATAAGCCTGACCTGGTGACCATGGATATCACCATGCCTGACATGGACGGCATCACAGCGGTTAAGGAAATCCTCAAGATCGACCCACAGGCGAAGATTATCATGTGTTCTGCAATGGGTCAGGTCGACAAAGTTAAAGCCGCCGTCATGGCTGGAGCAAAGAGTTTTCTGGTCAAGCCTCTTCAGCCGGAACGCGTTCTGGCAACTGTAAAACAGTTTCTAGGCTGATTCAGCTACAAATATCTGGCGTCAGAGATGCACCCGCTCGCGGGTGCATCTTTTTTGTCAAAATTCTCCGGTCCGGTAGCCCGACATCATTATCTTGCCCAATTCCTCTTTGAGATGGAAATTAATATTGGGAGAACTGAAGACTTCATCAGGCGCGGCTGAATGCTGGTTGTCATCCACGTCATCGTCGTTAACGTCGGCAACTCTTGGAGAAGAAGGCGGCGCTTTCTCGGCCAATCCTTCCTGTCTCAGTCTGGCAAAAACTGGCAGATACTGCTCATATGTTGTATAACTCAGCTGCTCGATCTGTGAATTGAGATAGCCATTGGCGATAGCGACAGAAAGCAGAAGCAGGTCATCTTCAGACAGGCCGGAATTATGATGACAGCCAATAGCCGGCAGCAGATATTCAGGAATGTTTATTTCTCTGGCGAGTGATTCACCCAGTTCCTGATGGGTAATCCCGAAAACCTGCAGTTCGGCATCGCATATCTTCTGTTTCTGGGCTTTCCGACGAGCCTGAGCCCGCGAATATTCGGCACCGTCGTGAAAACATAATGCCAGCGAACCAAGGTCATGAAGCAGTCCGGCAGAGCGCATTTTCCAGAACAGGCGCTGTTCGGCTCCCATCAGTTTGCCAATATGAGCTGCCAGCACCGAGCATCTGCGCATATGAGTAAGCTTGTCGCCCTGATTGACAAAGACTCTTGCCAGAATAGAAAAAACCTCTTCGATCAAAATCTGCCTAATACCCTCGATGCCAAGAAATTGAACCACTCCCTTGAGGTTTTCAAATGGAGTTCGGCGGGCAAAATTGGCCCCATTGGCGATTTTGAGCATTCGATCAGCCAGTTGCTCTTCTTTACTGAGAACTTCTTCGATTTTGGAAAAGGCGATATCGGGGTCTTTGAGCATATTCAACAGACGGAAGGCATGGGTGCGCATGGCCGGCAATGCGACAATCTGTTTGACCGCCCCGGAAATGAGCCCTTCGCTTCTGGTTCTGAGCATGGCCGACGCAAGATCAACAAAACGACGCACGGCAAAGGTTTTAAACGGCATCTGATCATCGCGGGGAACGACAATAAGAACTTTTTCGGGACTGGAAAGCTCATCAAAAGCTTCTTCCATCGACCGATGCAGGCTGGCAGTATCGGTCAGGTGCAGAATTACGTATGAAAACTTCTGAACCAGGGTTTTAATAACCTCTACAGCTTTGTGCTCAGGAAAAACAAGGTCGTTGACCTCGATCTCGGCAACCTCGCCGTGCAGGCGCAGCTGAAATGGATATTTTGCCACCAGTTACACCATCACCGAAAAACCGTATTCAGGCTCGGGATAATCCTTACGGATCAGTTCCGGCACACAATCGATAAGATCGCGCTGCAGAAGAAAAGTCAGATCGTCCTGCAGACCAATTTCAGCGACTGCCCGGCCGGCACCTGACATTTCAATAAGACGCCGGTCATCGCGGTAGTAGCCGAAGATTCCCAGGGCTGCCTGCGCACCATCACCAAGCGTAAATGCCTGGTTTGCAGAAATTCCGGCAATGAGCCGGGAGACAAGAAACCCGGCACAATAAGCGTCATCGAGAGCAAATTTTTCTTCACGGCCGGCACAGACGAAAAGAATGTCGAGTTTGGCGGAGGTTGCAGCTTCCAGCGCTCTCGCAACTACTGCCGAAGCATTGAGAAAGCAACCCAGAAAGACCTGCGGGGCAACAACCAGATCTGCTACAGCCCTGGTACCGTTACTGGAAGTAAAAATCAGCACCCTGTCCTTCAGGTCTGCTTCAAAATACTGACGGGGGCTGTTGCCGAAATCGAACCCTTCGGGTGGCAGTCCTTTGCGTTCGCCGCAGAGAAGCGGGTGAATCGTCTGCTGCGAAGCCAGTTTTGTGGCTTTCTGAATTGTAGTGGTAAGAATTACCTTGCGCGGCTTTTTCGACATTATTACGGTCAGACTCGAAGTAGCGCGCACCACATCGATTACGATACATATCTTGCTGGCCAGAGCCTGCACTTCGCCCGGAGTGAATGCGACATCAATCTGCATCGGCATCTCTCTTCAATTAGAATTGAACCTCTGTTGCATCACCGTATGGCACAGTTTTACAGTTTCACGGGTCTCGCGGCGACATCGGGCTATCTGATCTATCAACTCGTCATTGCGCCCGAAAGACTGGTTCTTCAGAAGGTCCTGGAGTATTTTATCACGGATTTCATCATTGCGGCAAATCTGATCCAGCCTGTCTAGAACCATCATCAACAAACGTGAGACGCCATCCTGGGAATTCTCGTTTCCAGTGGTTTGAGAAACTGCAGCCGCCACGGGTTCTTCCGGTTCTCCCAGCACTTCACGGGCTCTGCGTATCGAAAGTTTTTCATCTTTGAGCAGGCGCAGAATCGCGCGAAGAGTATCCAGATGTCGCTGCCGGTAAATTCGATGACCGCCGCGACTGCGTTCTACATCCAGAAGAACGGGAAACTGCTGCTCGTAATATCTCAGAGTATATGAAGCCAGACCTGTAAGCCGACTGACTTCGGCAATCGAGAACTGATCAGCCATGTTTGATATTGTGCTCCCTCAGGAAATTTGCACACTTTTCAGGCCAGTTTTCGGGTTGTGCCACCAGCGCGACGAAGAAAACCAGAACAACCGTCAGAACCACGACAAACATGCATGACCTCCTGATGTCAAATTGCAAAAGGTGTTGATACTATCGACCAGCAATCGACATTTTTTTAGACCGCTGGTTAAGAAACATCCTGAATCAGCTCAATCGCAGGAAAACGACCTTTCTGGATCGCTGACAGAAGCGGCCAGGCGATCACCCATTCCGAGAAGTGAATTCCAGAAGACGCCACAGGAGCTCCCCTTTTCAGGTTCTACCATCGCTTTTTGCGGCCCGGTGACTGCCGCTTCGGCCTGTGGTACTGCAACGTTTTCTATCTGACCGACCCCTGCGGCATCTGCCTTCAGTTCATTGTCTGCCGAGGTCTCAGGCAACGGTTCTTCATTGATTTCATTATCCGGCACCGTTTCAACCTCCTGCGGTGACATTCCGGCAACCGCAGCAACGAGCATTCCTGCCGAAGCTGTTTCATCAGCAACAGGTGCGATAATTTCGCGATTGATGGCAACAATGCCAGTATCTACCTGATGGCCGGCAAGGTAATTCTCCAGCCACGAACGGGTATCGACATCCACTGGCTTTTCCGGCCCCATGGACAAAGGAGTAGCCTGATTGTAAACCCGCTCAAGCTGGTTGCGCAGGCGCTGTTCCTGGGCATATATACGCCGTTTTGTTTCCCCGGAACCGGCGCCGGCAAGCTCTTCACCCCTGGCCCCCCAGCGATATTCAATCGAATGGTAAGGATCAAAGGACAGGTCGAACAGTCTGGAGCTGACATCGGCAAATGTCAGAGTCACAGTCTTGCCGGCTGAATTGACATAAGAAACGATCAACTGCTGACTCAGGGCATCATAGGTATCTATCAGCCTGGTTGCCAATGCACTGGCCGCGGTCGAATCAACCTGCGCGCATTCGAGCACCATCTGCCTGGTCCGGTCGTAGAATTCCCTGAAAGAGACTTTTAGACGGGCGTCGCGCGAAGGGGTCGAAAACTCTTCCCACAGGCCATCGGTTCCGTAGATATTCCAGGGAAGTTCGCCTGGATGAGGTTTCAGATGTATTCCCTTCTCAACTGCTATATTTACTGCCACGGCACGATAACTGATATCTTCATGCAGATCGGCCATCATGAAAGCAAAGTCCCGCACCGGGTCAATACCCCTCGATTCATCGGTGAGCACCTGTCTGACATATTCATGATAGCCAAGACCAGAGCGCCCTCTGAATGAGAAGCTCTTCTGAAACTGATCGTCGGCAGAATAGTCGGAAATATTGTGGTTACGAGTTCTAACGGTATTGCCGCCTTCTGTATAGCGCACCGGCCGCCAGCGTTTGAATCCTCCACCGTTGTTTTTTGAACCTCTGGTGAATTTGGCTCCAAACCATGGTTTCGAAATTGTGCGATCAGGATGGGCATCGATAACCCTCACCCTCCCGTCTTCAGTTACTTTTGCCACAACTGCGACATGCCCGTCCGGATCATAGTAGACCGTTCCGGGTATAATCGACTTTTTGCTGATTTTCACCGGATAATGATCGGAGTCTTCACAATCGGCCGCCATACGGAAATATCCTGAATTGATCAGAGTGACCTGGCTGAATAGATTTTGTGGCGAGGAAAAATAATCCTGGTCTTTGAATGCTGTAGGCTTGTTGCCTTTACTGTAGCGTTGATCGCCGCCTTTGCCCGAAATAGCCGAAACGTAACTGAAGGGCAGACGCAATTTATAAGCGACATAGGCGCGCAATGCATATGGAAGATCTGCGCAGTCAGGGGAAAGATTGAACTTTTTATCTTCCTCACCATAGAGAGGATTCACTTTGGGGTCTTTGATAAACCTGTTGAGATTGGAATATTTTGAATCGCAGATTGCTTCGACAAATTTGCTGTAAACCTGTTCGTCTTCTTCTGACCAGATATTGCGGCTCAATTTCCAGGCAGCCGCATCACTCCGGCCTGAAAATGCCAGGAGAAACAGCAGAAAAAGACAGATGATCTTCCTGATATCGATTGTCATGTTGATAACCTCGCAATCAGCTGATTCGGCAGATATCTGCAAATTTTTAACTGCAAACCAGGTGAAAATTCCGTTGTTATTTTCCGATAACAGGTAGTATGAAAAACAATCGAACCCCGACCCTGTTTGCTATCTTGGCCCTGTTTCTGCTGCTGATGCTGCCCGGCTACAAAAACCAGAGCGACATGGCGTATTTTCCCGCACCGGTTGAAAAGCCGGTGATCGCATTCTATGCAAACTTTGCCGCCTCAGGCCTTTACGACTTAAGTCAGACTGCCGGGGAAACCGTTAAAGAAGTATTGAGCAGCATGGAAGAAATATGCAGAATGCGCAGCATTGCAAAACCGGAAGCAGCCCAACTGAGAACAGTTGCCGAAAATCTCATCAACGACAGAATTCTCAGTGGTGAAATCAAATGTCATGAACTGTTTTTCTATTTCCGTGACCCGGAAAATTTTGCCCTGATAATGAATGGCGAGTTCTCAGCAGAACGACTTGCAGAACTCATAGGCAAATCGAGGGTAAACATCACCACGACTGGTCTGACCTCAATTCTTAAATCACCGGCCAATGAAAAGGAGCGCCTCTATCTGGCATTGAATAACAGCCAGCTGGTAATCTGCCCGGAAAATACAGCCGGCAACACCCTGGATAACCTGAATGGCCATCTTGGCCAGCTCGATGAAAAATTTGCAGCCTTCAGCAAAATGGTCTGCAGCAGACCGGCTCTCGCCGCTGAGGTAAATTTTGTCGATCTCGAAAAGGCTGTCGGGTCAGCGATGCTGCCTGTATGGCTCGACAAAATGAAACATCTTCGCCTGATCGCGGCCAGTCGTATCAGTAAAGTGCAGATCTTCGTTCCAGATGCGGCTGAAAGAAATGAGCTGGAGAAAACTATAACAGGCCTGATCCCGGCGTTAAACGAGATAACCGGCCTGAGAACCAATCTTTCTCTAGCACAGAAAGGCAGCAGCATTTTCATGGAAGCACCGGCAGGACAGGATCTGGAAAAATCGGCAAGCCGTAAGACGCTTGCATTCCTGCTGCACTTTTTTGCCATAAATTCAGGCAGCAAAACGGTTCTCACTGCAGCCAACCAATGAAAGCCTCACCGAAAAAGCAGACCGCATTCGCCCTTTCCGAAAAGCCTTTACGCAATTCGGCCAAA
>CAZPCO010000151.1:0-847 GCA_964585025.1 uncultured bacterium
CACTCCGGCTCCGGTCAGCCGCTTTAAACCGGGCGCGTTCATGCGCGGCGGCGGGGTACACGTCAAAGTGGCCGGCGATAACCCCAATCAGCTCGAAATCCGCATTTTCGACGTCGAAGGCCGTGATATTTCGGTAGCGCAGAAGAAAACTATCGAACGCCTTTTCAATCGCGAAGATTTCCGCCGCGTTACGATCAACGAAGTCGGTGAAATCAGCTTTCCACCGCGAGTTCCAGAAAACTACAGCGAAGAACTGCTGCGTCATATCGATGTAGAAGCTATCAGGCAGCGCCGTCTAAAAGTCGTGATCGATCATGCTTTCAGTGGTGCAAGCGGCATTTTTGATACTTTCCTCGGCAAACTCAACTGTGAAGTTATCGCTCTGAACGCTTACCACGACGAAGCCAGAGTCCTTACCGTAAAACCAGAGCATTCTCAGGCCTCGGTTTCTTCGATCGTTAAATCGCTGGGTGCCGATCTTGGCATTATCATGGGAGATGGCGCAGAACGCATAACTTTCGTCGACAATCAGGGCCGGGTCATTCTCGGTGAAGAAGCCCTGGTGGTCTGGGCCAAGATGATACTCGAACTCAAACCGGGCGCTCGCCTGGCTGTGCCGGTATCGGCAACCCATGAACTCGAAAAGCTTACCGATAAATTTTCAGGCAGTATCATTCGCACCAAAACCAATGCTCGTGCCCTCATGGATGCCGCGCTCAACGATAAGGTCGAATGCAGTCTCGACGAGAATGGCGGGGTCATCTTTCCGTCATTCCAATCCGCTTTCGATGGCATTTTTGCGACCGTTAAACTGCTTGAATTCATTTCGAAGCTCAAAAAGTCACTT
>CAZPCO010000151.1:863-3083 GCA_964585025.1 uncultured bacterium
AGAAATTTTCGACAGCATTCCCGAATTTTTTGCCCGCACCAGTCGCATTCCCTGCCCCTGGGAAGAAAAAGGCAAAGTCATGCGCTATGCCATGGAATACGCCAAGGACAAAGAAACCCGACTGATAGACGGTGTCAAGATCATGCTTTCCTCTGATGAATGGGTTCTGATCCTTCCTGACCCGGATCGCCCGTTCGTCAACGTTACCGTTGAAAGCACCAGCGACAAGAAGGTCCAGGATCTTCTCTCCAAAACCGTCGCTCGTGTCGAAGAATGGAAAAACAACGCCGAATAATCTGTTCATTTTGATAGGTGTCTAAGGCAAAACCCGCACTTGGTGCGGGTTTTGAGCTTTCTGCGAAAGTCAGAAAATCTGTGCACTAGCCTTGGCAGACCCTCAGCTACCAGGTTGCTTAAAAGAGGGGGTAAATTTTTTCTGCTTTTTTGCCGATGTATATATCAGGGATATCAGGATTTTCTGGAACCCGATAAATAGACGGTAAAAATAAGGCAAACAAGGCAGAACCATGTCAATCGTTATCGGAATGAGTCCGGCGCAGATCAGTGCGTTGTCGACAACCCAGATACGCGATTTCGGTGCTGGGGATATCAGAGCTCTGACAACGGAACAGGTCTCGGCTCTGACACCTGAGCAGCTTGACAGCATTGAAAATAGAGACCTGGTGATTTTGAACACCGCTCAAATTCAGGCCTTGAATTTGTATAATGAGCGTGGCCTTCTCGCTACGCAGGTTAAAGCTCTTACTACGATTCAATTACGCGCTTTGACGGGCGAGCAACTGGCAACCTTCGATACTGGCGATCTGCAGGCGTTGTCGGCAACCCAGATAAAAGCAATCGATGCCGATGATATGGCCTCTCTCTCTGCCGGACAGCTGGGTGCGCTTTCGAACACCCAGATAAAGGCTCTGACAACCGCCCAGATTGCGGCCCTTTCCCCGCAGCAGGTCTCGCAGCTCAGCACCGCCCAGATTGCAGCCCTGACAAATGCGCAACTGGCAAAAATGACGACCGCGCAGATTTATGAGGGGCTGTTGCCAGAACAGATGAAGGCATTATCGTCTACTCAGATCACCGGCCTTACGCCGAATCAAGTTGCCGGTCTCACCGTCGACCAGGTTAATGCACTTTCCAGTCTGCAGCTGAAAGCCTTGACAGCCTTGCAGATCAAGGCCCTGACAACAGCACAGCTGGCTCTTCTGGAGACTGGCGATATTGCTGCTCTCACCAGCAGCCAGATTTCAGCCCTTACTACTTCTCAGTTTTCTTCTTTATCGCAGGAACAGATTGCAGCTCTGTCATCAAATCAGATCAAAGGTCTGACTGTCGCACAGATAAGCATGATGACATTAGATCAGGCTGTTGCAATCGAAACCGGTGATATTTCTACATTCAATACCAGGCAGATGGCGGCGCTTTCTTCCACCAATATTGCCGCTCTTTCTGAAAGTCAGCTTGCCGCGCTGACTACAACTCAGATCAGAAACCTTACCAGTACTCAGCTGCGGGCAATGTCTCCCGAACAGTTTGGTGGAATGACACGCAGCCAGGTCATTTCTCTGACCGGAGCTCAGCTGTCGCGACTAACCACGACGCAGATATCCGAAGGTTTCAGTACTGATCAGATACGAAGCCTGACCAATACCCAACTGGCTTCTCTGACCCAGGCTCAGATTGCTGGCCTGACTACCGGTCAGGTAGCAGCCTTGACGCCAATTCAGGTGAAGGCCTTGTCTTCTGCTCAGCTCAAGAGCCTCTCTTCTGAACAGCTTGGCGCTGTGGCAACTGAAGTTTTTACAGCCATGTCTACGGCTCAAATTGCAGCTTTAACCCCAACCCAGATTGCCACTCTTACCGGCGAACAGGTCATGAATCTTACCACAGCTCAGATCAGGGCTTTCTCTTCGTCGCAGATTCTCGCGCTTTCTGCGGAACAGATATCGCTTCTGTCTCCAGCCGGTATCACTTCCTTATCGAATCCGCAGCTTGGCGTTCTCACGTCTGAACAGATCATCAATGGTTTGACCACCAACCAGCTGCGTGCATTGACGAATTCTCAGCTGGCATCACTCTCGACCGGCCAGATAGCCAGTCTCACCAGCGGGCAGCTTTCGGCATTGACATCTAATCAGACGAAGGCTTTTACTACCAGTCAGATCAGGTCTCTGACTTCTGAACAGCTTGGCGCTCTTGAAACTG
>CAZPCO010000151.1:3093-5821 GCA_964585025.1 uncultured bacterium
TGAAGATCTTGTTGTTTTTTCGACTGGTCAAATTGCTGCTATCAGCACGGAACAGATTGCTGGTCTGACTGCGACGCAGATCGCAAGCCTGTCGACAAATCAGGTTAAAAGCCTGACCACCTCCCAGATAAGAGCCATGAGTCAGGAACAGATTGCCGGAATTGAAACGATTGATGTTTCCGCTCTTTCAACCTCGCAACTGGCGGCAATTACAACGGCGCAGATAGGTGCCCTGACCTCTGGCCAGATTGATGCCCTGACGACTGCACAGCTCAAGGCGCTTGCAACAGCCCAGCTGTCTGCCATGAGACCAGAACAGATTGCCTCTTTTGCAAACGAAAAACTGGCGCTTTTAACCGCAGGCCAGATAGCCGGTCTTACGACCAGTCAGATTGCCTCGGGCTTGACTGCTGAACAGTTGAATGCTCTGACTTCCGCACAGATTGCAGCTCTGACCACAAGTCAGATAGCAGCATTGACCACCGATCAGTTGATCAGCACAGCTGGCAACCTGCTGCCAAAACTTTCTGCTGCCCAGATCAGATCTTTGACCAGCGATCAGATGGCAATCGCCGGCAGCGAGGTGCTTGCCAGTCTGTCGACTTCTCAGGTTGCGGCGCTTACCACCGAACAGGTTGCCGGGCTGGTTTCATCTCAGATGCAGGCTTTTACGACCAGCCAGATACAGGCGCTTACGACAGCTCAGATCGGGTCTCTAAGCACGGGTCAGATTGCCGCACTGGAAGCACCCGCTTCAGCAGCCTTGACGAGTCAGCAACTGGCTGCTTTTACTACTGGTCAAATTGCCGATCTGAGTGCCGAAAAAATGTCGGAAATATTTTTCGACCGGATTGAATTCCTTACGGATCACCAGATTTCCGCGCTCACCAGCACCCATCTGGAAGCCATCAGAACCGATCAGCTGCAATCACTGACTGGCCATCAGATCAAAGCTCTGTCGACCGAACAGCTGAATGCCTTCGACTCCGAAGACTGGGCAGCTCTTTCAGGATCGCAGATTGCGGCAATGACAACCGGGCAGATCGGTTATCTTTCATTACCCCGGCTAGCCAGCTTCTCGGCAGCCCAGATCAGTGCTTTGACGGCAGAACAGTTTGGAGTTCTGACAACTGATCAATTAAGCGCTTTTGACGCCGAAGACTGGGTTATACTGACCGAAGAACAGCTCGGTGCAATGACCTCAGCTCAGATTGCCACCCTGTCTGCTGACCAAATCGCTGGTTTCGGTACAAGCCAGATACGGGCATTTTCGGGCGAACAGCTGGCAATGTTCTCTGAACAGCAGATTGCCGCAATCACTCCCGAACAGACTGGCGCGTTGACGACTTCGCAGATCAGGGCCCTGACAACAGAGCGTCTGGCACTTTTTTCCCAGTCTGATTTCTCGGCTATGTCTAAGGAACAGATTGAAACTCTTACTTTCGATCAGATAGTCAGTTTCGGTACCGACCGACTTGCCGCCTTGTCCAGTTCGCAGATTCAAGCTTTTACCTATGACCAGATCAGAGCCATGAGTGTCGAACAGCTTGCAGCTATAGAGACCCCGGAAGCCCCGTATCTGTTGCCTGCTCAGATCACAGCTCTAACGACGGCTCAGATTGCCAGCCTGACAACCAGCCAGATTGCTGCATTCCCCGAAGAAAGAATTGAAGCTCTGACCGCCACACAAATTAGAGCCCTGACGCCTGATCAAATCGCTGCCCTGACTACCGGGCAGATTCAGATGTTTTCGACTGCGCAATTTCAGGCTTTTTCCGACGCTCAGATTGGAATGCTTGAAGCAGCTGATTTTGCCAGTCTCAACAGCGGCCAGATTGCCAGCCTTTCAACTGCCCAGCTGGCGGCGATTACAGCCGATAACTTTGCCGTCCTCTCTTCAACTCAGATGCAGAGCTTAACCGGTGAACAGCTGCAACACCTGACAAGCAGTCAGTTTGCAACCTTTGACAATGCCGACCTGGGGGCATTGTTAGGCGACCAGATTGCGTCTCTGACTAACGCTCAAATCGCCAGCCTGACACCGGAGCGCATGACGGTATTTTCCACCGGACAGATTCAGGCATTTACAACTGAACAGATATATCATATGTCAAATGAACAGCTGATGGCCATGAATGCAGAGCAGATTCAGGCTCTGACACCAGAACAGGTGCGGGCGCGCATTCTTGTCAGAACCATCAATCTTGAAAATTCTTATATCGATTCTCTGACAACGGAACAGATTGCTGCTTTAACCACGGAGCAGATCTCCGGATTGACTACCAACCAGGTTGCCCAGTTCGCGACTGCCCAGATACAGGCTTTGACGGCCGAACAGATCGAAGCTCTATCATCTGGACAAATTTTGGCGCTAACACCCACGCAATTGACCAGCCTGACTACCTCCCAGATAACCAGTCTTTCAACTGCCCAGATAGAAACTCTTTCTACCAGTCAGATTCAGGCCGGATTTACTTCGAGTCAGCTTGCCGCCCTCACAACAACACAAATTGCCGCTTTCACTCCCAGCCAGATTGAAGCTATGACTGCGGCACAGATTCTGGCTCTGATGATCTAGCATTATTTCGGGCCCGTTGTGAAGCGCTTTGCGTCAAAAAACCTTGTTGCCACCAAGATGGACTTTGAAATGCGAAACCGCATGACGTTTTGTGCGCGGATAGCGACAGGGGATTATGACGCTGTGATTATCGGCCACAGTCAGTTCGAG
>CAZPCO010000151.1:5831-7713 GCA_964585025.1 uncultured bacterium
AAGGTAGAGGCTGTTTACCCTGATGTCCTTCAGTCTGGCTGGAGGAACCATGAACGGATCTTCGTTCAGGCAGACGAAGTCGGCACGTTTTCCGGGGCGTAGATGGCCGCGCTGTACCGATTCCCCGCAGAATTTATGCGGTTCGCTGATGAAAAGGGACAGAGCGGAATTCAGATCGACACGCTCGTCGGGGTTGGTATGATTCACCAGGGCGTGAATGCCGAGCAGGGGATTGATCGGGGTAACCGGACTGTCAGAACCGCAGGCGAGGCTGATCCCCATGTCAAATATGGTTTTGAATGGGTTGCAGGCGGCAGCACGTTTTGGGCCGAGTCGTTGCGCGTAGAGGCCGGTACTTCCGCCCCAGAAATGGTCGAACGTGGGTTGAACACAGACCATGGTGCCAGTGTCACGTGCTGCTTTGATTGCCTTGTCTGAAGGCAGAATAAAATGTTCGATTCGGTGAGGCAGGGGAGGAGGACCGAATTTTTCATCTGCCCAGGTAAAACAGGCTGTTACGGTGTCGATTGCCTGATCGCCTATCGCGTGCAGGGCCAGCTGCAGTCTGTTCTTGGCGGCAGTGGTCAGCAGTCGCTCGATGTCCTGGGCATGAAGATATTGGCAGCCGCTGGTAGACGCATCGGCATATGGTTCACTCATCGAAGCGGTGCGGGTGCCGATTGAGCCATCGACCAGCAGGCAGCCTCCCATACGGTTCCAGCCCCTTTTGAGCGGCAGGTTCGGATTGCCTGACTGATGGTAAATGACACTGTGCAGGGGGCTGGTGGCAAAAAAATCAGCGGCCGCTATCGATTCGATCTCAGAATTCTCAGAGCCTTCGAGTGCATGCACGGTGCCGACACCGTTTTTGAAACATTCCTGCTCGGCGAGCTTGAGGGCGCGCATTTTAAAGTCGCGCGGCAGCTGCCGGTTAAGTTCGTAAGAGAGAAAATTGTATTCTTCGCCTTTTATTAACCCATTTTGGGCTTCCAGAGCCGGAAAAAAGCCTTTTGCCCAGTTCAGTGCCCTGGTGTTGACGACCGCCGAATGCAGATCGGCCCGCGCCAGCCATATAAAGGCCTGCCTGCTTAAATGATCGAGTTCTTCACTTGTTGGCAGGCGCTTTTCGCGCAGTCTGGTTTCCTGCATGTTCCAGCCAAGAACATATTCGTGATGGTTGGCTTCGGTGCTGACCATCTCGAAAAGGTCGGAAAGATTCTCTGCCTGTTCAAGTCTGCAGCCAAGCAGGGTGATGCCAGTCTGCGTAAAGTGAACGTGAGCGTCGGCAAAGGCTGAAAAAACCACGGCACCGCCCAGATCTATTCGAATTGAACCGTCATCGGGAAATGGCATCTGGAAGTCAGTATGCACGACCATTTCGTTGACTACATGCATGCTGTCGAATTCTTTGCGCGAATAATCAGGCAGATTCCGGCCGGAAAAATTGTAGAAGAAAAATCTTTTAACTGGCCCGGAGGCTGGTCTTTGCATCTGATCTGAGTGCCTTTTCAAAAAGGCAGATTTCGGTAAAAATGTATGGCGGCAGAAAATACATTTGCCAGCCATTTCAGAGGTGGCAAAAACATTCGCGCAATCAGATTCAGAAGCTTTGACAGCCTGGTGATGCGCAGAAGCCAGAAGACCACGAAAAAGGCAGTGCAAAAAGCAGCAAGAAAAGCTGAATAGAATAACCAGACCCCGGTTTTGCTGCAGGGGCGGCATAAAGCGTCGAGCTGGCAGGGTGTAAGACTGTTGCCAAAGAGGCGGCAGGCCAGATGCGCTGGAATGGCATGTGCAACTGGTCGCCCGGCACATTCACGGTTCAGATTTTTCAATAGTACCATATTCGCGATATTACCAGAACCTGAAGCAGGCTTCAACT
>CAZPCO010000152.1:0-7627 GCA_964585025.1 uncultured bacterium
TTCATGTTCGCTGCATTTGATACCTTTGTCATCGATAGTCCAGGTGCCTGAAGTCGGGCAGAGCGGAATCCCGCTTTCTCTGGTTGCATTGTCGATTATCGCGCTATCGCTTCCCAAAGGTGTTTTTGTGCTCTGCAGATATTTCAGCAGGCGGGCACGGTTGTAACTGCAGCAGGCATGCTCGTCGAGAATCAACGGAATAGCGGGGACGTCGCTGTGCTGATTGCAGAAAATCAGGCCGCTGTTTGCATCGCACCTTGTTTTTCCTCCGGCTGGGCAGCTTTTTTCAAGCTCAGGCGCATAAAACATGCGATTGAGAAAGCAGATTGTTCTGGCGAGATAGAAATCCAGAACTTTCCGGATCAAAGGATGGCCCAGTTTGAACCTCACCTGCAGCCAGCCGGCAACATTTTCGAAATCAGTCGAAATGTAGATGAGTTCTTTGTCGTCGCGCACCCTGATTGTTGTTTCCAGGCCCATGTTCTGTGTCTGAAGTTTGAAGGCGAAAAGGTTGCGGGCAAATTTTTTCAGGAACTCATCATTTTCGGCTTTTCCGGTCGTGGCAGTCGAAAATTCGTTCAAAGTGCCATTCTTAAAAGAATAACGTGTGTAAACTCTTATAAAAGGTGCAAGAGGATTGCTGACGAGTGATCGAAAAAAGCCTGGGACAAGCACCTGGAAGTTATTCCAGTCGTAGATTATTTCGATGAGACTTTCAGGATTGAAAGGAATGATTGATCCGATCAATTCAGGAGTATCGCTTGCTTCCAGGGGTCTGGCGCTCAGGTAGATGGCATTGCGGTCAGCCAGTGCATGAATTTTCTGTTTACCAAAATTGAAAACACAGCGGTCTGGAGTTTCGCCCAACTGCTGTTTGACATTAATCTGGGAAAAATAGTTGTTCAGAAGCGCCAGAAGTGTCGTTCCCGATGTGGATTCAGTTTCAAGGCGGACGATTGTCGATTTTCTCAGTCTGATCGGTTTCTTGATGAAAAGGGTTACCGATTTGTCGGAAAAATTGGCGGCTGCCGGCACCAAAGCCGCAAGCTGCCGGAAAAACTGGGGTCCGAAAGAGATGATCAGCGGATGGCTGCTCGTCGGTGGTAATCCGGCAAAAAGTTTATCGGCAGGACTGACTTCGGTCTGACCGGCGTCTGCTTCCTTTGGATTGGCCGGTTGCGTACTTTCCTGAAGCTGGGTGTCCTGAGATGGAGTTTCCAGGGCCAGATCGCCTTCAAGTTCGATAGTGGGGGAGGCTGGGGTCTCGTTTGCGGTTTCTTCTGGTTGTCCTGGCTTTTTTTCCAGGACGTAGCTGTTGAGAACTGGCTCCTCAAGAGATCGAATGCCGGCTTTTATGTCGGAACAGAGCTTGGTCATGTCGATTGCCTGATCGTAAAGCTTTTCTTCCTGATACAGCCTGGCAATGCTCATGAGAATGTTGGTGATCTTTTCTTTGTCGGCTCTGTCGCCCATGAGAGTGTGATAATCGGCCATGGCGCCGTGATATGCCTTGAGACGCACTGCGAGATACAGAGTGTTGTCGGGGTCTTTTAGCTTAGGATCTGCCTTGAAGGCTTCGCGCAGGTAGGTAATTGCCGAGTCGAAATCACTGCGGTCGAGATAAACTCGCCCGATGTGCAGAAGAACTTCTCCCTGGCCGGGAACCAGTTGATTTGCCTTGAGCAGCATATTGAGGGCTTTTTCTGCCTCGCCATTTCTGTAATAGGCCCAACCAAGGGTGTCGATGTAGGAAGCGTTGTTCTTTTCGAGCTGGACTGCAGCTTCAGCTAATTCGATTGCCTTGCCGATGTTGGTGTTCTGCTCGGTATAGAGATAGGCGAGGTTGTTCATGGCTTCGCCTGAATCCGGCCGGATTTTTATTGCCTGCTCGTAATGATTTGCCGCGTTTTCCAGATCACCTGCAGCATAATAAACGGTTGCCAGATGATAATGAGGCTCGTACACATTCATTTTCATCGACAATGATTTGTTAAGTTCTTCGATGGCTTTCTTCTGATCCTGATTCTTGAAGGAAGCCCAGCCAAGACTGTCTCTGAACCCGGGGTTTTCCGGATCCATGTCGACGGCACGCTGACAGAGTTCCTGGGCTATCTGCGTATTTACGCCGTATTCTGCATACAAATAACCGAGGTTGTTGAGTGCGTGCGGATTATTGGGTGAAAGCTCAAGAATTTTTTTGTAGACAGCTTCTTCGAGCCAGAAAGGTTCTGGTTTGTTGCGTCCCTGGTAGTCTTCATGCAGACCCATGTAGATACCAAGAAGTGAATTCTGTAGTTTTGGGTTGCGCGGGTCGAGAGACGATGCCTTTTCGTATGAGGCGATCGACAGAAACAGCGAAGAGTCCATGTTGCCAAGAAATCTGAAGGCCTGACCCATTACGTAATAATAGTGGGCGGTGCGCGGAATCAGCGTCAGGGCCCGCTTGAGATCTTCTTCCGGCTTCATGGGTTCAAAGTAGCCGTTGGGGCGGTTACGCAGTTCCTGAAAAACAATGCCCTTTGCCAGCCAGTAATCTGGATTTTTTGCCAGCCTGTCTTCTGAATCGATCAGCAGATCTTCAAAGATACGATCCTGTTTGTTGGATTTGTCGTCACTTTTATCGATACTCAGCAATAAGCCGTTGAAAAATATGTCGCGCAGTCTTTCTGCTTCCGTGAAGTCCTTTTTGCCGGTGCTTTTGAAAAAACTGGCGCTGAGCTTGATGAGCTCGTCGCGTCTTGGCGTGTCTGAAAGCTTGATCAGGCTGAACCACCTGGTGATGGCATGCAGTTGCGCCAGCGTGTTTCCCTGTTGTTCGTTCAGATATTTCTTGAGCAGCTGCAGATTGAAGTCGCTTGGTTTAGTCTTTTCAAAGCGGATTTCTTCGTGGCCGAAAAGTGGCAGGCCAAAATCGAAGTTGATTTCACCAGAGACGGGCGACAATAAAGAGGCCACGAAAAAAATGGCAAGACAGAAAACCCTGTATAATGATTTGTTCAGCATTGCATGCCTCCGTATTTGCGAATCGGTTTATTTCCAGGTGCGGGTTCTGGTCAGCTTTTGACCGCCCTCATTGATTGTCAGTTCGATAGAGCCAGGCTGGTTGATGTCGCTGCTCACAGAAAGTTCGATTACCTGCACATTGTTGATTATTTGTCCGAGCTTTTTGAACCACTCAGCAAGCCTGCTGCTGTCTGGAACGTATGAATAATAACCGTCGGTGCTGTTTGAAAGGTTGCGCAGATTGGTGACTTCGAGCCAGCCAAAGCCGAAAACAAAAACTGAAACATTATGCATCTGGCATCTTCTGATGACGTCGTCGATGCTTGCGATCGAGGCATTATCATTGCCGTCGGTGCTGAGGATCACAAATCTGAAGTGCGGCCGGGTCTGAATTTTGTCGACGCCGGTATCTACACCGTCGAACAATGCGGTGTTCTGCAAAGGGATGCGCTTCTTTAAGGCCGATTCAAGAACTGATTTGTCGGTGGTCAGAGGTTGTACCTCATGAACCTTGTTGTTGAATTTGATGACTCCGGCCGTGAATGGAATGAGTAGCTGGCTGACAAGCGCGGCCGAGTTTTCTTCGATAGCGGTAAGGTCTTCTGGAAACATGCTGCCAGAATAATCCATGACATTGGCAAAACTCATGGGATCAGCGAGGTCACTATAGGCATGCAGAGGCCTTACCCGGTCGACGACGATACTGAGATCGGCCCCGGATTTATCTTTGCCGGTAACGGTAACGTTTGCGGCATTGATTACTTTGACCGGGCTCGCATCTTTGTCGGTCATGGAAACGAACATGAAAAACTTTTTCGGGGTGGTCTTTTCGATGCCGTGAATGCGCAAAGCATTGCTGAAATCGTCTTCAGGTTTCAGATTCGGGTGAAAGGCGCTGATGAAGGTAAGGTAGCGTCGTAGAGTTTCGAGCAGCGAATTTGAAGCCCCGTAATTCGATGCCAGAAGATACCAGAGTATCCCGAGGCACAATAAAAGAAAAAGAACCAGAAACAATATATATTTCCAGGCTGGAATTCTGAGCCTTTCGCTTCCTGGAGCTACTTCAACCATCAGTTCTCACCCCATGATCATTTGAATTGCCCCTATCATAACACAACCCACATGTTTCTGACAGAGATAATGGTGTTACGAAAGCGCATAAAAATTTGCGCAGTCTACACCCGAACAGACAAATTCAAAGATCAGTTTTTCAGAAAACTCCTGATTACCTCGAGATTCGATTCGGTTCGAATCTTGCTTTCGACAGAGGCTTCAGCTGGACTGCTCCTGTCTGGATTTGCTGTGTCTATGTTCTCTGAAGCTGCCGCCTGCTGGGTCATGCTTTTCTGCAGGCATTTCTCGATAAGGGTGCGGAATGAGGCTGAAACTGGTTCGTTTTGCATTTTTGTGAGGTCCTTTCATTGTCACAAACAGCAGAAGAGAAACAGAAAAACCGCTAAAAAACAAACTCCCCCATGAAGATAAACGATCTTCGCGGGGGAGTCGCATTGCCTGCGCTTCCTTTGGCCTGGTTAATCGGTCAGGTATTTGGCGTTTCAGTTGCAAATTGCCTTCAGCTCCTGATAATTTTACCCGGCGATTATAGTCTTTTGTGGCTCCGGAGTCAAGTTGCATGTATAGTTTGATATCTGCTTAAAATGGATGTTTGCGTCGTCTGAAGGAGGTTGCCTGGCCCTCTGGAACGGAATGATCAGACCTGGCGGTAGCTGAGAAGCCTGCAGACCATAAAGATAGTGGTGCCATAAAGAAGGCTGATCAGGCCCAGGGCCAGATGGGGCCCGATAAGTTGAGGGTTTTCGAGATTGGCAAGAACTAGAATTAAACTGATGATGCAGGTTATCAGGCCGGTCATCCACGCTCCATGACCGGCGGCAAGTAACTGATTGCCACCTTTGTGCTCTGAACTTTCGGCTAGAAAATATGAACCGGTGGTTCCGAGAATTATTACAATTGCCGCGGGAAAGTCGATGAACATGGAGATATTGCCGGAACTGTAAACCAGAAAAGCTGCGAGACCTGTCAACAGAATGACACCAAGATGATTGTTTGTATTCATGCGTTTTCTCCCTGGCTTTGTGGTTTGGTTGCTTACTAGTCAGCATTAAGTATGCCAGCATTGAAAAAGATGCCGACCTTGATCAGAAGAGAATTCGACGCAAATAATGGGGAAAAATTGCCTGCTGGGCAGGGAAAATTGTCTGCTGGTGTGGCAGTTCTTTGACATCCGGCAGGAAGCGTGCTATTTGTGAAGATGCGAACTTTGATAATCATCGCCCGCATTGTGGGGCCAGGCTGGCATGCCTGCAGATTATGCCATGGAAAGGTTGGTAGCCGGCGCAAAGACGGTTAGAAGCAGATGAATCAGCATGATTTTCAGAATCTGAAGAGTAATTTTCTCGGTTATGTAGACTCTTTCCGCGACCATGATGGCGGATTGCACCCGATGTTGCAGCTCAAATACGATCATTCTCTGCGTGTGGCCCACGAAGCCCGTGAGATTGCCCGTGATCTTGCCTGGAACGAAGATGATGTCATACTGGCAGAGACGGTCGGACTTTACCATGATGTCGGCAGGTTCTCGCAATTCCAGGAATTCAAAACCTATTATGATCCCAAGTCAGTAAATCACGGTTGTCGTGGATTTGAAGTTCTGAAGCAGTCAGACTGGCTTACAGATCTCTCTGCCACCGAAAATTGTACGGTTCTCGAGTCAGTGCGTCTGCACAACTGCCACCATTTGCCCGAGAACCTGTCCCCGGAACTGAAACGTCATGTAAATCTGGTCAGAGATGCCGATAAACTCGATATTTTCTTTGTTCTCAACAATGCCATCGAAGAAAGACGACTGAACGACAACCCTGGAATTATCTGGAACCTGCCGCGTAATCTGCCGCCGAGCAGAGTGATTCTCGATGATCTGTGCAACCACCGGCAGGCCCGTTACGAAAATGTCAAATCCGAGGCAGATTTCTGCCTTCTGCAGCTCTGCTGGATATATGACCTCAATTACCTGCCTACCATCAGAAGAGTTGCCGAAAGAGAAATTGTGTCACGGATAGCCAGCACTCTACCGGCTTCCGACGATATCAGCACTGCTCTGCAGCACCTGCAGGATTTTTTGCATAAATCAGTTTCCGGGCAGCTGTAGCAAAAGCCAATATCTCTATGAATACAGCCGGAACTCACCGAATTTCTTCATTTGACAACGTTCGTGCTTTGGCCGTCATCTGTATGATTGTTTCTCATGTGTCACTGATGCTTGGTTCTGCGGATGCCTGCGTCACACCGGTTGGCCGTTTCATGAACGATTTCTGCGGCACCGCACCGGCAGCACCTGTGTTTATGCTGCTGATGGGCATATTTTTTGTTTTTCCCCAGGATCGATCCCTTTCGGTTAAGGTTCTGCGCGGCTTCAAGCTTTTTCTGCTTGGCATAATACTGAACTTCGTTCGAATGGTGATTCCATTTTTCATTCTTTCGAAATATGCACCGGAAATGTTCGACAGCATGGTTTCTGCTCTTCAGGTCAGCAGAGACGTCGTTTTCTGGCGCATTCTTTATAATGTCGATATTCTCGGTTTCGCAGGCGTTGCCTGTATAATTCTCGCTCTTCTGCAGCCTCTGTTGACCAGATGCTGGCAATGGGTCGCTGTCGGGGCAGTGATGATTTTTGCGGCACCATATCTATGGGGAACCGGCGAAGGCCTGGGGCTTGCATTTTATCCACTTCAGCCATTCTGGGGCCGCGCATTTGTCATGGGTGCGCCAACCGATACTGCCTTTCCGGTTTTTCCCTGGCTGGTTTTCCCGATCATGGGCATTTTGATCGGCCAGTTGCTGAAATCAGGCACGCCCGAGCCTGAAGTCGCGACCAGAATGACCCGGGTCGGTCTGGTTTTCGCATTTTTCGGGGCCATTTTCGTTGCGGCCTTCGGAATGGGGCAATTTGGCGATTACTACCGCATGTATGCCGGCGGTGCTTTCCTGGTAATGAGCTTTGCCCTGTTGTGGACAGCCATATTCATGTGGCTGACTTCAAGGGGTTATATGCAGCGGGCATCTTCTATGCTGATTTTCTGGAGCGAGAACCTGACGTTGATTTATTGTGTTCAGTGGTGCTGGTTCGGGTTCAGCATTCTGTTGCCGTATTTCAGGCGCATCGACAGCCCTCTTTTGCTGGTTGCTTTAACTCCGGTGTTTTTTCTGCTGACCTGGGCTGTCACCAGACTGCTGCTTCTCATGCCGCGTTTTATGAGTGTCTTTCGCTGGTTCACCCGCTGACCGTCGATATCGAGCCGATATCGAAATGAAAAAGAGCCGCAGCGGGCGATATGCCTGCCGCGGCTCTTTTTAACTGCTTATTTAGTTACTTCACCTTCAATGGTGCCTGAAGGGCGTTGGCTGAGAATGTGGTTGAACTGTTCATTGTAGTCCTGGAGAATGCGCAAAATGCCGCGTTTGATCGACAGGAGCTCATCGCTTGCCGGGCTGACTTCATGGTTCTTTTTGATTTCTTCTTCGATGGCGTCTTCAAGCTTTTTAACCTTATCGGTCATGATCGGCAGATATTTGCTGACGATTTCACGCTGCTTCGGGAACGGCA
>CAZPCO010000153.1:0-2954 GCA_964585025.1 uncultured bacterium
GAAGGCTTCATAGAGGGCACCAATTCCTGCCGGCCGGAGATCCTGGACGGTGATCTGATATTCACCTCTTGGCGGGTAAACAGACAGTCCGCCATAGACCATGACAAAATCACCGTTCTTGAAATCCACGGCGATTCTGCGGCGGTTTCCAGCCCAGAGAGCTGCTTTGATGACTGCCTGATCATCTTTGAGAGTAAAATAACAGTGCCCGGAAGCAGCTTTAACCAGGTTAGAAATTTCGCCCTGCACCCAGACCGCCGAAAGCAGTCGGTCGTTTTCGATCAACCCCTTGAGATGCCTGGTCAGATCGTTAACGCTGAGCACCTTCGCCGGAAATGGTATTTCAGGCTTGATAAGATTCATCGATCACCTGGAAACGACTTTCTCAGAAATTGCAGTTTCAGTCTTGCGGTCATGATGTTCTTTGAGAAAGGCGGCAAAGTTACGGTCGACGAAGCTGGTCGAAAAATTGCCGGTTCTGAAATCGTTATGCTTCAAGACATGAGCCTGGAATGGAATCGTAGTCTCGATGCCGACGATTTCGAATTCACCCAGAGCCGCGAGCATGCGATCCATGGCTTCTTCCCGGGTGCGCCCCCAGACGATAAGCTTGGCCACCATCGAATCGTAGTTCGAGCTGATCAGATAACCCTGATAAGCTGCCGAGTCTACTCTGACCCATGGCCCGCCAGGAACAAGGTATTTCTCGATTCTGCCAGGGCACGGAATGAAATTCAGCACCGGGTCTTCCGCGTTCACCCGGCATTCGATCGCCCAGCCATTCGGTTCGACAAGTTCGCCCTCGATCGGCAGATGTTCGCCGGAGGCTACCCGCAGCTGCAGTTCGACAAGATCGAAGTTGCACACCATTTCGGTAACCGGGTGCTCAACCTGCAGACGGGTGTTCATTTCCATGAAAAAGAAGTTACCGTCGCTGTCGAGCAGAAATTCGATAGTACCGGCATTATGATAGTTAATCGCTTTCGCAGCCTTGACTGCGGTTTCGGCCATACGCCGCCTGAGATCGGGCGTAACGGCCGGGGATGGTGATTCTTCGATGAGCTTCTGGTGACGGCGCTGTATCGAACATTCGCGTTCACCGAGCGCAACAACCTTGCCATGCTGGTCAGCGATAATCTGCAATTCTACATGGCGGGGATTCCGCATGTATTTTTCTACATAGACACGCCGATCGCCAAATGAAGCTTCGGCTTCGGCCTGGGCCATCTTGAAAAGTCCGGTGAAATCTTCTTCCTTTTCGACAAGACGCATGCCTTTGCCACCGCCACCGGAAGTAGCCTTGACCAGCACCGGGAAACCGATGCTGCGGGCAATTACCAGAGCTTCTTCGACGGTTTCTACGCTTCCCTGAGAACCTGGCATAACCGGAACACCAGACCTGATCATGAGATCGCGAGCCACTGATTTCTGGCCCATGCGTTCGATAGCCCGGTAATCCGGACCAATGAACACAAAGCCGCACTTTTCGACGATTTCAGCAAAGCTTGGATTTTCGGAGAGGAAACCGTAACCGGGATGAATGGCATCACAGTTGGTGGCCTGAGCCACCGAAAGAATGTTGGGAATATTCAAATAAGAAAGATCGGGTCGGGCGGGGCCGATACAATAGGCTTCATCAGCCATTTTCACATGCAGCGCATTCTGGTCTGCTTCAGAATAAACGGCAACCGTGGCAACGCCCATCCTTTTGCAGGTTCTGATGATTCTGACAGCTATTTCACCACGGTTGGCAATCAATATTTTTGCAAACATCCAGTTATAGTTCTCCTGTGAGATTGGATAGGAAATGCAGGAAATGCAGGATCAGTCAATATCGACGACGAAAAGAAGTCTGCCGTAATCAACCACAGTGCCTTCGACAATTTCGACGCGATTGATAATGCCATCGAGCGAGCATTTGATGCGGTCCTGAAAGCTTATACCCTTGACCAGGCCGAGGGTCTCGCCCTTCTTGATTCGATCGCCCTTTTTGAGCTGGCGCTCAGAGAACTTGAACACGCCTACCTTGTCGGATCTAATCTCAACCTGGGTGTTCATGGCATCTTCTGTATCGTGAACGCAGGCAAGATCGGAAAGAACACCGGCAGGAATCTCTTCGGCAGGAGAATCGATCACCAGCTTCAACCTGTCTGAGGCGCCTAGTTTGAGCTCAAGGCTGGAAAACCCGTTGACAGCCATGGCCTCGTAGAGTTTTTGAATCTGTTTTGCTTCCATCTGGTCTTGTTCCTGTCTCATTATTTTCAGACATTGAATGCTACCACAGTGCCCCCCGTGTTTCAATACCCGCCCCTATTGCATACGCAAACCCGGACATCATGCAAGATGCACGACTTACTAAGAAAAACCATGGCAGAATTGGAATCGCTATACTAGTCGCAATCATTATCGATGTTTTTCCCCGGCGACTTCGACGACGCTCACATTTAAGATTAGGATAACGATTGGCAATAATTGAGATCAATCTAGCATCAAATCCACTGACATGACTGGCGATTGCCGGGTCAAAACTGCATTGAGCGGTGGACTTATTTTCTATGTGCATGTTGTCTATCTTCAGCCGGTGGTGGCCGGACTGAGAATGATTGAGTCAGTTCTCCCTGTAATGACGGTACAGTGCTTGACTTTATTGAGGGGCAGGGATATTATGCCACATGGTTTTAAGGAATCTTGTTTCAATAGAAAAAATGAGGAGTTAGATATGTTCAAAAAGCTGTTACTCGTAGCTGCCCTGTTGGTCGCCTTCACCGGTTCAGCGGTATTTTCCGCCGATCTGATGCAGCTTATTCCGCAGGAAGCTGATTTTGTATTTCAGGTCAATGTAGCAAAATTTCTCGCCACTCCCGAAGTTAAAAAAGCCTTTGAAGAAAACCTGGCCAAATCCCCGGAACAGAAAAAAGCCTATGAAGAATTCATGAGCAAAACCGGTTTCAACC
>CAZPCO010000153.1:2964-7602 GCA_964585025.1 uncultured bacterium
CTTCAGGCAAGGTTGATCCGGCGAATCCTTCACAGATGGCCGGTGCCATCATCGAAGGCAAATTCGACCCCGCAAAAATCACTGAAGCCATCAAAACCGACAAAGAAGCCGCCAAAGACGTTGAAATCACCAAGATCGACGGTTTTGACGCTATCGTTCCGAAGAACAAAAAGGACGGTTTCGGCCTGTTCCTCGATGCCGGTACTGCAGTCGTAGGCGCTGAACCCGGTGTTAACGCCGTTAAAAACGTTAAGCTTGGCAAAGGCAAAGCCGTAACCGAAAGAAAAGATTTCTTCGCCATTCTGCAGAAACTTGACACCCAGGCCACTATCAGCGGCGCCGGCCTCATTCCCGCCGACCTCAAGGAAAAAGTAAAACAGAATCCGCAGGCAGCTCCGCTTGCCGCTCTCAATTATTTCTTCTTCGGCTTCACTCATGGCGAAAACATCGTGTTCAATTTCAACGGCGAAGTCGACAAGAAAGAAAACGTCGAAAACGTCATGACCGCTCTCAATGGTTTCCTGGCCATGCTCAAGATGTTCGCAGCCCAGGCTCCCGAAGCGGCTGAAGTCATGAACATGATCAAGCTGACCGCTGCCGAAACCACCGTTCAGATCAACCTCAACGTTCCGAAAGCCAAGCTTGAAGAAATCAAAGCCAAAATGGAACAGAGAGTTAAAGAAATGAAGGAAAAAGGCGCTGTTGAAATCGGCGAACCCGAAGGCGCTGACGCTTCAGGCACCATCGAAGCTCCGGCCGACGATGCTACCGAAGAACCGGCAAAAGACGCCGCCCCTGAAACTGAAGCAGAACCCGAACGCGAATAATTTTTCGACTCTGAAAAGGCTGCTCCCCGGAGCAGCCTTTTTTATTTGAAAAAGACAGCTGATATGCCGATAGTTTTACAGAATGCTGAGAAAAACCATACGGATTCTTCTGCTGTCATGCCTGTGGATGGTTGCAGCCGGCGCCGCCGCCCAACCGTTCGATACGCTCATTCCCGGAACTGACAGCCCGGATGCCCTGACTCATGAACTGCGCAGCCTCCAGGAAGTCGAGCGCGACCTGGCCATGGAAAAACTGACCCGCGAGCCTTCGCGTCTGGAAGCCTTTCTGGAGCTCGCCGACCTACGCTTATCTCAGGGCAGGCTTCAGGAAGCGCAACGCTTTTACCAGATGGCTCTTGAGATCTCGCCAGAAAATATGCGGGCAACCCAGGGGATGGTCATGGTCCATTACCATCTTGGGGAATTCAACCTGGCCCGTGACCGGATCGAAACCATACATAAGGCCTACCCGCTTTCAGACTATACCAGATCTCAGCTGGACGTCTATCGCCGCGAACTGCAGCGCGAAGGTTCTCTTGGAATGAATATCAGGGAAGACGACCAGGGGTTATTGGAAATTGTCTCCTCGGTGGAGGGTTATTTTCCATCTGAGACCTATCGCAAGCTCACTGGTCGCTACCGCTTCGAGAACTGGTCGCATGAATACAACGGCCAGAGCGTTAACACGAGGGTTTTCAGCAGCACCCTCACCTATAAGGCAGACGAGTTGACGAATTTTCAGGTATCTTTCGCTCCTGAGATTTTTCCGGGTGGCGAAAGCGTCGGCGGGTATTCGGTACAGGGCATCAGCGGCACCGATAATCTGAAACTGGCGTTAAGAGCTTCCAAAAATGCCTATAAAGACAACCTCTATACAGTTCAGAACAGGTTTCACGAGAGTGCCACCGGCATAAGTTTCTTTGGAGACCTGCATCGGCGCACCCGGGCAGTTCAGTCGGTTTCGATGGGCGAACTTTCTGACGGCAACTCGCGGCGACGCTATGACAGCGAACTGATTCACGCGATCTTTTATCGAAATGCTCCGCTGCTGACGGCAACTCTCAGGTTCTACCAGACAAGTTATGAGAATCAACGCGACCGGAGCGGGAATCTTCTCAACTACTGGTCGCCTTCCGACCACAAAGGCGGCGAACTGGCGTTGTCGTGGGAACGATCGGTCGGGTCAAAATGGTGGTGGGGCATCGATACCAGCTACATCACCAGCCGCTATCGCGTCGGCGACACTGCGACCAGCGACGAAAACGGCGCTGGCGCAACCGTGTTCGTCAGCTATCGCCTGCCCGAAGGCAGTATATTCGCTTCTTTTGGCGACCGGCTCTATGAATATTACCGGGAACGCCGCCTGGAAGTAACAGGCAGCATCTTCTTTTAACCGAAAAACCACTGCAGAATGAAGCTGATGACATACCCGGAAATGAAGCCATCGGCAAAAGCCCAGGCAGCCCCCTTGAGAATACCGACCGGGGTAAAATTAAAACCTTCGTATATATAGGCAACGAGCATCAGCCAGGGGCTTGGTTCGCCGCTGGTGATTTCGGTTAAAGTCCAGACGATGAGGGCAAAAGCCCAGATCATTCCAGCGAGAATACCGATCTCAAATGGGCTCATAGGCGGTCACGCCTTTTCAAAAATGATCGAAGCATAGCCAACCCCGCGATCGTGACGCATTACATCCATTGAAGTAGCATATTTAAGAAGTTTTGCCTGAACGCCGGACTCTGAGAAAATTTTGAGCAACGCGGTAATTGGAATAACACCGCATACCGATCGGTCTTCTTCGATAACGAGGCGATAAAAACCGGCGGCATCGAGGGCAAGAATTCTGTCGATTACCTGCTGATCAAGTTCATAGGCTTCATCACGCGGCGTATCGTGTGAGAAATCAGAGCTGGCAAGCACGAGAATTCTACGGTTCTTTTCGGCGGCAATCACCTGTGCAAGGCCATCAGCAACCGCAAAAACCGTTTTAATCGGCGCATAGTGCATGGCTATCGGCAAAATTAACGGTTTTTTCGCAAGAAAATGCTGGATAAACGGCAATTCGACTTCAAGGGAATGTTCGAAGGCATGGGCGTCGTTGTCTGGTCTGAGCAAATCGACCGAAGCCAGCGCTTTTTCACGCAGTTCGGAATCAACCTTGAGTCTGCCAAGCGGGGTTTCCCATTCGGAGGCGGCACTGACAGCAAAACCCTCGCCATATCTGGTATGTTTTGGGCCAAGCAGAATTATGGTATCAGGCAGAAAGGCTTCAGCAGCCAATCTGGCAAATGCATGTGCAGCAACCGGGCCACTGAACATATACCCGGCATGCGGAACGATCATACCCATAAGAGTTCCCTGGGCCGGGATCGCTTTTTGCCCCGGGCCAAGCCGATGTTCGATACAGTTATCGATCTGGCTGGTGAGATCAGCTGCATTGCCTTCATAGAAGCGGCCGGCTACTACAGGCTCACGTATCATAGACCCTCCTCCATCGCACTACTTAATTTAAATTATACAGCAAATTTGCATCCATTTCTGCCAGTCTGCTGCAAATTTGGTTTTATCAGGAATCAGGTTGATGCCCTGCGATTAATGAAGTAAGATATAGATATGAACTTTATCTGCCGCATAGTATTTGTGGTATTTATATATCTGCTTCCCGGCCTGACCCTGTTGCCGGGGGCGGCAAACGCCGCTCAGGTGAAAACCGGCATCGAAGTCCTGGCCAGACAGCATCCCGAAATGGTCAGAGGCAAACGCCTGGCAATTTTGACCGCCCGCACCGCCATTGACATGGCTCTCACTCACACCGTCGATCGCCTGGCAAAAGCGGCCAGCGTTAAACTCATCATCACCGGCGACAGCTATTTCCGCGAGACGATGCCCGGCGACACAGTCGAAGTCAAGTATGATGCCCTGACGAACGCCAGGGTAATCGAGATTAGCGATCCGTTGCATCGCCCATCTCTGGCTGATTTAAATAATATCGATCTGCTGGTTGTAGATTTTCAGGATGTCGGCATCCGCTATTTCAAATACGTGACCATCATGGCGCAACTGCTCGATCTGGCCAGAGAAGCCTCCATACCGGTGCTGGTGCTCGACCGACCCAATCCAATCAATGCAATTACCGTAGCAGGGCCGGTCCTGGAAGTTTCTCTGCGCAGCAGATTCGGAGTTTACCCGGTTCCTCTGCTGTATGGTCTGACGATCGGTGAACTGGCTCTATATTTCAACAAGGTCTTCGGCCTGGGCGCCAACCTGACGGTAATAGGCATGGAAGGCTATTCAAGAGGAATGTCTTATCGCAACACCGGTTTGCATTGGGTTCCCCCCTCAGATCATATCCCGGAACCAGATTCCCCGCTTTTTTATGCCGCAACCGGGTTTCTTGGCGAAATGGGGGTTTTTTCGACCGGAGTAGGTACCAACCGTCCATTTCATTACGTTCTTGCCCCCTGGATAGACGGCGAGCTGCTCGCCCAGAAGCTCGAACGTCACAAACTGGCTGGTGTAAGATTTCTGGCCGCTTCAGAAAAGCCATTTTACGGGCTCTTTTCCCAGAAAAAATGCAAAGGTATTGAAATAGTAGTAACCGATGCCCTTACTTTTGATCCTTTCCTTGCCGGCATGGCTATTCTGCGGGCGCTCTACGAGCTGTATCCTGATCGTATACCCTTAACCAACCCTGCAGCCGCCGAAGCTCTCGACACACTGCTTGGCAGCAGCAGAATCCGCACCGGTATCCTGGGCGGGCAAACCCTGATGCAGATTCATACCTCTCTTCAGAGTGGCCTCAAAGAATACA
>CAZPCO010000154.1:0-7596 GCA_964585025.1 uncultured bacterium
TCAGGTGCCGTTCAAGCTGTTTGAAATTGCCGAACGCTCGCCGCTGCGCAAAGCCGAGCTGATAAGAGGTATTCTTGGCGACGCCGTAAAGCTGCTTGAAAAATCAGGTATTCTTGGTGACCAGTTCAGCGCCTATACCCGCAAACTTCAAACCTGGGTTTCCAAGCGCAACGCCCTGAGGTTTGCCAGGCAGACTGCAGCCAGGCTCGATTCTGAAAAAATAGATGCGGAACTCGATCAGAATATTCGTAATGGTCTCAAACAGGCTGTGGTTGTCGAAGCTTTTCGTGAAGCTCTGTCCTGGCCGCTGTCTGAGACCGTTAAGGGCAGAATTTCTGCCTATTTGAAAGGCGCAGAGCAGCGTTCCCAAACAGACAAAGCTCCGGAAAAGGCCCCGGTGCAGGAAACTGCCAGTTCACGTCCTGCAGCCGATACGTCGGCGTTGCGGGTAAAAGAATTCTGTAATGCTGATGACCGAAAGAAGATTGAGATTCTTGCGGCTCTCGATGCCGGTTCAGTGTCGGCAATTCTTCCTGAGATAGAGAGAATCGTCGCCGCCCGGGAAACTGATGTTGAGGTTAAAACAGTTGCATTTCACAGCCTGAGTCGCCTGCGTTCCAGAGGGCTTGAAGAGATTGCGTCGAGGCTTATCGGCAATCAGAATGTCGTTCTGGCAACGGCTGCGGTCGAATATCTTGGTGAAGTCGATCCAGACAGGATCTTTCCCTTTCTCGGCCAGTGTCTGAAAGTGGCGAATGTGCACATGAAATCAGTAGCACTGGGCATTCTCAAAAATTTCGATTTCAATCAGGCGGTTTCGTCGCTGTCGGCGATGTTGCGCTCATCCGACCCTGAGCAGCAGAAAATGGCAATTCAGTGCATGGAACAGTTCGATTTTGCCTTGATTCGCGAGCAGTTGACTGACTATTTATGCCGCTGTGACCGCGAAAACCTTGCCGAGGCAGGGCTGTGCCATTTTGCGGCCAACCCTGCTCCCGACAACGTATATAGCCTTTATAAAATCGAAAAGGCCCATGAGGGGCGTATTGCCGAACAGGCACGTCAACTGCGTGAAAGCTGCCGGTCGGTTGGCCGCGAAGAACCGGCAGCTGTTTCCCAGCCGGGTAGCGACAGCATGCCGGTTGCCGAAGAATCGTTGCAGGAGCGATGGCAGGCTGAGCAGGAAAAAAAGAAGAGCCGGAAGCCGGCATATGCTTATCATTCCCCTGCTGAAGAAGTTAAGCTGACTCCGGCACAAACGCTCGAAGCACTGGTCAATACTTTTCGCGCCTTCATTTCTGCCAGAAGTTCCTGGATAGCTCTGGCGATTCTTATTGTAGCCGCCGGGGCTTTCTATCTGCTGTTCATTCCGCATGGCGGTGAGGCAGGCCCATCGACCGGCGGCGCGGTCATTGTCGATCAGTTTGTGCGGGAAGGAACGGTGAAGCGGGTGATAAACGCTGCAGTTGAATTCGAAAGCACCCAGGGTGAAAAATTTGTTCTGACGCCGGCCAGAGAAGGCTACCGTATGCCTGGTGTCGGCGCAAAGCTGCGGGTTTCCCTGGTGCCATTCCGAAAAGGGCCTGATAACAGTTATCTGGCCCGTATTCGTTCAATGCGTGAAATCGAAGCTTTTTCAGCAGACCCGGGAGTGGAAGGACAATGAGCGAAATCAGTCCGGGGGCTATGCGACAGGCAGAAGATATATCTCTGATCCGAAAGATCCGCGATGGTGACAGCCAGGCTCTGAGCATGCTCGTCGATCGTTATCTGCCGCAGTTGCTGGCTTTCTTTCGCTATCTCAGGGCTCCAGAATCGATGGTCGAAGACCTCGTGCAGGCCACTTTCGAGCGCATGATGCTGAAACTGGACTCTTTCGAAGAAGACAGAAAATTTTCTTCATGGCTGATAACGGTAGGGCGCAACCTGTATTTTGACGAATGCCGTCGTGATAACCGGCGTCGCGAGATCACCGGCGAGGTAACCCCCGGGCATGCAGTCACTCCTGAAGAAGAAATAGTTGTCAGGCACTCTGCCGGCGAACTGCTGCGCGATCTGACGCCACCAGAAAAGTTCCTGGTTGAAATGCGGGTTTTTCAGGCGATGCCTTTTGCCGAAATCGCTGAATTGACAGGCGAAGTCGAGGCAACGCTCCGATCGAGATTTTTCAGATTAATGGGTCGTCTGCGAATCGAGGCAGAAAAAAACAGCTCCCGCTAGACGGAAGCTGTCTTTTAAATGATTACCTGTTTTTACTCGTTGTCGAGAGCCGGAATCGTTTCGGTCTGGGTTGAGACATTGGTCTGCTGACTGATTTCAGTCTTTTCGCCGGCCGCGAGTACAATGGCTTCTTTGCCGTCGGCCTGAACCTTCACCCGCCCCGATATGACTGCAACCCTGGTATGGCGCTGGTCTGTATCGACGGTGAAGACTGTGCCGAGCACCGTGATCTGGCCGTGCGGGGTGGTGCCGGTGAACTCACCGAGACCTGGTATCACTTCGGCCTGAAGATGCCCATTCAACAGATGGAAGCCGCGCGGCATGACGTTGAGTCTTGCCGGGCCCATGACCTTGAAAGATGAACCATCAGGCCCGGTAACGATGGCTGTTTCGTTTTCTCCAAGGGTTACCGGGTTGTCGAGCGAGACGGTAACCGGCGCTGCATTGTTCAATGCCAGCCGGTAGCCGGTGGACGAGGATGTAGAAATGCCGGCAGAGCCGTGCTGTGCAGGAGTGTTCCCCCGGGGTGACATGCTGTTGAAGATCAGAACGGTGACGATCAACACTGTAGCCAGAGCAGGAAAGAGTTTCCAGAGCCAGTTGAAGCTGGAGGTCGATGCGGCGGCGGCTCTGGCCATGCGCCTCTGTTCGAGTGCCGGTTCGAGACGCCGCATGATGTTAAGCTTCAGTTCAGGACATGAATCACCAGAGAAGGCCGAACCTTCTTGCCGCAGCTGTTCGAACACCTTGAGCTGCCGGGCGCACGAACTGCAGGTTTCCAGATGGTGCAGCATTTCGGGGTCGAGATGCTGCGGCTCTTGGCCGGTTATGGCTTCGAGGCATTTCTGGCACATGGCATTCTGGTTCTGGCTGGTCATGAGAATACTTCCTGAATTTCAGATCATTTCTTGAATGAGGAAAGCGCGTTGCTGATACTCTTGAAGCTGCTGTCGAAACTTTTTACGACACTGCTGAGAGAATCGACGGTGCCCTTGGCGAGGTCGGCATACTTCTTGGCTGTGCCTGCCAGGCTGTTGGCATCGGCCTGGGTGGCTTTGAGAAGTGCCTGGGCGTCTTTTGAAGTCGGGTCTTTGAGAATCTGCTTCATGTTGTCGCGCAGCTTTCTGATTTTTTCTTCGGCCGCTTTTCTTTCGGCATCGGAAACCTTGAGCTGCTTGATGTTGGTGGCAAGAGTATCGATAGCACTGCTTACCTGATTTACACTGGCAGTAACCTGCCTGGTTGCAGCTTCACGCTCTTTGTCGGTCATCAGTTCGCGGGTGGCGGTTGCGCTGACGTTGGCAGTTGCGGTGGCGGGTTTGATGGTGATGACACTCGCTTCATTGTCTGGATCGGCGATTACCTCGTCGGTAGCAGCTGTGGTGTCGATCTTGTTGCCAACAGCATCATTGCCGCCTTCAGTCATCTTCTTGCCGAAATCGGTAATGGCATTGCCGGCATCGCTGACTTTGTTGACCACATTCTGGACTTTGTCGATGCCATCTTTGACTTTTTCTGCAACCGGGGCGATCTTGCCGTAGACTTCCTTGCCTTTTTCAATTATGGGAGCAACGAAATCTTTGGCTTTGCCGATGAAGTCTTTGGCGAAGGTTACGCCCTTTTCGATGAAACCACCAAGATTCTGGCTGATGTTACCGATGACGTTTTTCAGACCGCTGAAGATAGCGGCAAAATCGACGCTGCAACCTGAAAGAGTTATCGAAACAATCAACATCAGGGAGATAAAAAGAGAACTTCGCATTAACGTGAACATGAGCTGACCTCCTGCAAATTCGATTCTATCTAACCTACGAGCGGGATTTTCATTTCGTTGCATAGTATAAAAAAAATTGGCGAGAGAAACATTAAATGTTCACATTTTATGCAGCAATTTTTCGATTAGTGACCAAACCCGCATCAGCAGTGAACTGAAATTTACTTTACGCCAATTTGGAATTATATATAGCAGGAGAGGCAACCTATTCGGTCGTTGAGCTGAAGTCGTAGCGGCCACGACTGTGTACTTTCGATTGCTTCAGGGCAGGGTAATCTGAGCTGTTCTATTGAGGATTACTGGCTACTGTACCAGTCAGGGGGCTTCCGGAGCCCGCAGCTGGGTGTGCCAGTTCGGGTTGACACGTGTCTGGTTCCAGGCGGCGTGAAAGAATTCGGGGTAAACGACGTCGAAGAAATCGGCAAGTATGACGTCTTTCTGAAGTTCATCGAGTTTGGTGCCTGCGGTGCGGCCCTTCATCTCACTGGGGTGTACTGCATCGATGAGCTGCAGGGTAACGAGAAAATAGAACTGGTTTTTGCCATACGGCTGCATCATCACCGGTTTGATCTCGAAAAAGTTGATCCGGTCACTGAGAACATGGGTATTGACCTTCCCTCCGAACGACTCGGTTCTTATCAGGCGCATGAAAGGGTTGTCGGGGTCTTTACTGTCTTCGATGCGGTAATTGATTTCGGCCACGTTGCGGTAATCGATGCCGGAAAGCTGACTTGCGAAAATATCATTGAGTCGCTGGTGAATCGGAAAGCTGAAAAAACGGTATGCGTTGTGGGGTGGCGTGCCGGTAACCTGCATTACATCGTCGAAATTATAGATAGAATTGTAGGGCAGCGGGAAACAGGCCATCTTGAGATCGGCATAAATCTGCTTGATCACCCGGCGGGCTTCGAGCGTCGTATCGATGCGCAGCATGCCCTTCAGCGAGGTGCGGGTGCTCGAACGGAGCACCAGAAAAATCGGCCCCATCAGCAGAGCTGTGCAGATCAGCACGATCATCACCTCGACGAGGGTGAAAGCGTGTCGACGACTATTGGCAACTGATGTCATTTTGGACGCTCCATTACCAGCGATTCGAGAGTAACGCTTTTGCGGCTCATCCAGACCTCGACGCGGCTCTGTCCTTTGGCTGCCACTGTGACCTTGATGCGCATGCCGTTGAGTTTGCCTGTATTTACTGGTGTCAACTCAATCAGTCGCTGAAAAAGCCTTGCCTCGGCAGGATACTGCATATCCGACATCAGATCGAATTCTATGTCTTTAAATGCTCCAACTGGATACCAGGCAGGTGGCGAGACGTTGCCGTCGGCGATCATTTTCAGGTAGTCGTAACCGAAGCCGCGAAAAATTTCGATTGGTTCACGGGCGAGCGAAAAGGCGAGAAATTCGTAGTAGGCATCCATGGAGCCCTGATTGGAAGCTCTGTTCATCCAGAACATGGAAAGAATGGCTACCGAAAGGAACGCCATGGCAATAATTATTTCGAGCAATGAAAACGCGCGTTTTTTCATTCGTCCTGTTCGACCATCCTCTCGAAGGTCACCCAGCGGGTCAGGTTGACCTGATAAAGGTCTTCGTTCCGTTTAAAAGCCGGGTCATAGCGAACCTGGTGTTCGACGCCTTCGGCCCATTTCGCCAGATTGAGTCGATCTACAGCCAGACAGCCGAAGAGATCGAGTTTCTTGTTGGCCACGACGCAGCCATTGCGGTTTGAACTGCCGATACTTATCAGTGCGGCTTCGATCTTCTCGGATGTGTTAACAGTGATCGGATAGCCGCGGGTGAGCAGCACACAGACAGAGTCGGTTCCGTCTTTCTTTTTAATGCCTCCGTCAATGGTGATCCCAGGGGCAACGATCACTCCGCAGCCTTCTACTTCGATGTTACCTTCAGTGCCGAGCGTTATCGCTTCAGTAACCTGAACGATGCCGCGCAGATGCAGTTTTTTCTGCCCTGGAACATAGATGCCGAATTCCTGAAGTTGTTGCGGGGTGACGTTGCGGCGCGTCCAGAGGTTGACGTGCGCATACGGAACCGAAGCCATGGTTGGGTCGTCGAGAGACCCGGAATTTCGAAAATGAAACATGCCGGGATGGGGCAGGGTGGTGTTCGAGCCTTTGAGAAAGCGGTTATCCTTGTCGATGCGGCAGAGGACTTCCGGGTGGCTGTTGGCAATGTTGTCTTTCAGATAGCGAAGATTGATGGAGTTGTCGGTCATGCCTTCGAAGTGGTCGGCGTCGAAGCAGGGAATGCGACGGTTTTTGAACTGGCTTATCAGGGCCGGATCGGTTATTTCAACGGTTTCGGATTTTGATTTGCCGCTTTTCTTCGCTTTAACATAGATTTTGCAGCCAGTCATATCGACATAGAAGTAGCCGAAATGGAAATAGCGCTGTCTGATATCACCTTCGAGAATGTCGGTAAGACTGGTATCAGGCTTGAATGCCAGCCCTGGGAATACTTCGGAAGATTCTTTCTGGCCGGCGGCTTTTGCTTCACCAAGCAGGGTGGCGGTTCTGAAATCCTTCATATCTTTAATCGGCGTCAAGGCTTCGTCGGTAACTGGATAGCGCTGGTATTCAAAAAAGGCTGAATGCCCGGACATCGAAAAACTCTTGAGGCTGGCACCCTGATCGTTAACCACTTTTTGCGCCTGAGCCTTCACCTGACCGTAAAATTGCGGCAGCAGCTCAAACACTGTCTGGTCATCGACCTCGATGATTTTTTCTACCTTGCGTGGTTCAGGAATGAAATCGGTATGTGCCGAGTCGACGTTGAGATAAACCGAGCTGCTGCGGCGATTTCCGAGATAAACCTTGCCGAATTTGTCGCTTGTCAGCCCTGTCTGATCGATGGTGAGCTTCTGTTTGGCCGGGTTCAGGCTCAGCCCAGCGAGAGATTCGAATTCTTCCTGCCCATCGCGGATGAACAGAGCATAATCGAGGGCAAAGCTTCCTGCATAGGAAGAGCGCTGCATGGCGTTGTCGCGCTGAGAGACGATGGCAACCACCTTGTAGTCATGATGCCTGGTGATAGTGCAGGCTCCCTGCACCTGTTTCCTGAACTCTGGTTTCGGTTCTGCGGTAACGCGCAGTTCAAGAGTCCCGACGCCTTCGTTGCCATGATATCGGGCTCCGGTAGTGTCGGTATTGCGAAAGTCGATGATGCGGGCTGAGGCGCTGATGTTCAGACGCGAGCCCATCGGCATGGTGGCGGCTTCTGTCAGAGTCAATGTTACGGGAACATTGATGCCCTTGCTGTTCTTGTTGTCGAGGCTGGTGCTCGAACTATCGATATCGCTGCTGCGACTGACCAGTTTGTTGAAAAAAGCGCTGCCCGGGTTCGCCGTTTCGTTGTGAACATACATGAAAGCTTCTTCCATGGCTGCGGCAGCAAGCTGGCGCGCCATTTCCGAAGTCTGGAAGCGGTGGGCGGATGACTGTGCCTGCCGGCTCATGTAATGAAACTGCATGGCCAAAAGCCCGACGATGATCATGACGAAGATGGCTGAAATCATGGCAACCCCCTCACGGCCATTCTGTCTGGCAAAAAAGTGCATGATCGGCACTCCTCGCTTTTGTTCA
>CAZPCO010000155.1:0-7577 GCA_964585025.1 uncultured bacterium
ATTGTGCAGTGTACTATAATTAAAATCTGAAAAATTGCCTAAGAGGTGAAATTGATGCCCCGAAATAAACCGATAGAACAGATAGTTAAACGCAATGGTCAGGTCGTGCCCTTCGACAAGGAAAAAATCGTCAATGCTATTTTTAAGGCAGCTGTCGAAGTCGGTGGCGAAGACCGTCGTCTTGCAGAAATTCTGGCTGACAAGGTTGTGCATCATCTTGAGTTGTCGAAGCAGCCTCCAGCGCTGCCAAGCGTTGAAGAAGTTCAGGATATCATCGAAAAGGAATTGATCGAAGACGGCCATGCGCGAACCGCCAAAGCCTTCATTGTGTATCGTTATGCACATAACAAGCTGCGTGAGGGGGTCGAAAAACAGTCGGTCAACTCATCCGGCAACATTCCCTACAAGAAGATATGGCAGGTTCTCAGCTGGTCACTCGATCACAACTGCTTCAGCATCGCCAAAATCAACGAGCACATCGAAAAGGGAACATACCCGCAGCTGGTCAAGGATGTTACCGAAAAATATGACGCAGATATCGCTTCGGCAGCTGAAAAGATAATTGCCCGCAAAGACCAGGTTCGCATCGTGATCATTGCCGGTCCTTCGAGTTCTGGCAAAACCACAACCACGATCAAGATCGGTGAACATCTGCAGCGTCAGGGCTATGAGCTGGTTTCAATGGAGCTCGACAACTATTATTTCGATCTTGAACATCATCCACGTGATGAATTCGGCGATTATGATTTCGAAACCCCTGAAGCTCTTGATCTTAAGCTCATCAATCAACACCTTGCCGATCTGCTGGATGGTAAGACTATTCAGATGCCGCGATATAACTTCAAAACCGGTAAACGTGAAGCCGAAACCGATCCTATGACTCTGAAAAAGAACCAGATTCTGCTGCTCGACAGCCTGCACGGATTGTATGGCCCAATGACCAGTGCTGTCAGCGATGAGAAAAAGTTCAAGCTTTACATCGAAACTCTTTGCCAGATCAAAAACAAAGACGGTGAGTTTATCCGCTGGACTGACGTTCGCCTGCTTCGCCGCATGGTTCGAGACTCATGGCACCGCAGTTACAACCCAAGGCAGACACTGGAACACTGGCACTACGTGCGTCGTTCAGAGATCCAGCATATCATTCCGTTCCTGGGCACTGTCGATCACATAATCGATGGTTCATTACCATACGAATTGCCAGTCTACAAGAAGCATCTTTTCCATCATTTTCCTGATTTCGTCAAAGATTACCGTGATAATCCCAAACGCCAGGATGCTTATATCCGCGCCAAACGGGTATTCGATATTCTGGATTCATTGAAGGTCTGGGAAGACGAGTCGATCATTCCGAAAGATGCGCTGATCAGAGAATACATCGGCGGCAGTATTTACGAATACTGATCGACAAGACGAGCGAATCGATCTCTCTTCGATGATCTAAGCTCATATAAACGCCGCAGCGGCCAATAATGGCCGCTGCGGCGTTATTCTTTCAGGGACTTAAATCGGCAGGAGTCCAAAAGCTAATCTTCACCGATCCAGCTGCAGATAGCTTCGGCGAATACGCAATCATGGTCTTGAAGGCGCTATTGCAAAGAGTAGGTGCTGAATCAATAATATTGTGCTGGTTGCGATGGCCAGCGCTTGCAGACCCTGTCATGGAATGCTGATGATCAGGGTGCGGGTTCGTGGCCCATCGAATTCACACAGATAGATTCCCTGCCATTTTCCGAGCACCAGATCGCCGTTCGAGACGATAAAAGTGTGGCAACTGCCAAGCAGGCTTGATTTGACATGAGCGGCGCTGTTGCCTTCGCTGTGCCGGTCAAGAGGGTCGTAGGTGGGAAAGGCCATTTCCAGGCGGCGCAGCATGTCCGATACAACGTCGGGGTCGGCGTTTTCATTGACAGTCAGAGCCGCGGTAGTGTGAGGAACGGAAACCACAACATGCCCGTCGGTCATGCCTGAGGCATTGATGAATCTTCGGATGATGGATGTTACATCGACCATGGCCTGTTTGCCGGGAGTGCGTATGCTTTCTTCGAATATCATTTGTTTTCTCCGGTAGTGAATATGGCCAGCTGGCCGGGAAGTATCTCGATTTCTGTCGGCAATTTATCTACGGGCAGATACCCTTCTGGGCCGTGAATTCTGCAATGGCCGGCCATACGTCTGGGAATACGGCATTTTGCAGGCTTTGCACCAGTATTGACTGCAACCAGAACATGCTGGCCGGCAGCGGATTTGCAGAACCCTTTGATTCCCACCTGGTCGGGTTTCCAGGTTCCGAATGGGATGACGATTCCTTCACGGTTGAAGATGCTTTCAGAGGCCTTGATCCTGATAAGGTCGCTCATGAAGGTTGGCAGATCGGAATCTATACCTCGGGCAAATTCAGCGGGCCCGGAGCGTAACACGTCGATGCGTTCGAAAAGGCATTTTTCCGAGCCGGCTGCGAACATCAGGTCTGAACTCATCAGTGCCGCCAATGCAAAATCAAGTTTCATCAGTGCGATTGTAGCCTTACGTTCTTCGGTGGTGAGCTGTGAGAGCGAGCGCAACTTTTCCTGCTCGATGAATTTTCTAACGATCGCTTTATCGTTACAACCGGCGACATCAGCACTGCGAAGGCGGGAATATGCTTTCATCGCCGGCATCAGGGTGTCGTGACTGCTGTAAATTGTGCAGGTTGGAACGCCTTTCGAGCGTTTGTAAAGTTTGTAAATATCGGTTGGAATGTAGAGCCCGCCGCTGTACCAGTATATATTGTTGAAAAAACGGTCTGCACCGGCAGCTATACCCGAAACCGCAAGCTTTATCAGCGGGGCCATGCCGAGGTTTTCGGCAAGAAACCAGACATGCCGGTAACGCTGGCGTGTTTCCTTAACGATGCGCTTCAATCCGTTTGGATCCAGCCCCCAGGCTGCATCTATTCTGATGGCGTTGACGTGCATGCTCTCTACGTGCGGGTAGATAACCTTTTCCAGCCAGTAATTCTGCAGCTCTTGACTGGAATTGTCAAGAACATAAGCCCCCCAGTTGATGCGGACTCTCTTTTTATCAGCATCTTCATCGTCAGCACCGGCCTCAATTCCTTTGTCGGCGTGGTTTTTGTACCATTCACGCTTGAGGTTGTCTGCCTGCCAGTCGGCGTGGTTGAAAGGAATGTCGATCATACGATCCATGCCGAGGTCTTTGACAAAGAGCATGAAATCAGAGAATGATGCCCAGGTGCCGAATAATTCACATGGCTTCTCAAAATTTTTGACCACGTAAGCCGAAAAGCTGGGCAGAAAATGTGGCAGAATCAGAAGTACGTTGACTCCCAGGCTTTTCAGGTCAACAACGTAATTTTTCAGTTCGTCGACGCTTCTGAAAAAATTCAGGGGAACGTCAGCGTAAATTTTGCCGCGCTGATGCTCTGGCAGAAGCGATGCTTTGTGAAAACCCTGTTTACCCGGCATCGAAAAAAAACTGGTTGCGCTCATCGGTTCTCCTGAAAAAGAAAATTTGTCAGCAGCTATTATACAATATAAGTTCGCCTGCCGGAACCTTACCGACCGAGTGCCTTTTTCAGCAGGCTTACGACATAACGCCGTTTATCGGTTTCAGAGATGCTGGTGACTTCGCGCAGGTAGGCGGGGCCGGGGGCTATTGGAGGTTCGCCAGCCAGGTCATCGACAGAGATCAGCGAATCACAAAGCAGCGTCGCCACGTTGTTGCTCATTTCGCAGAAGCCCCCGGTGGTAGCGAAGAGTATCTGCCGGTCGGTGATGTCGACAATGTTGATGATGCCTGGCTCCATGGCCGTCAGCATCGCCTGGCGGTTGGCCATGATGCCGAGCGACCCCTGATGTGCCGGCAGCCTGAGCGATCTGGCTTCAAAAGTCAGCTGCTGTTTGCCTGGTCGGGCGAGATTTACGGTGAAGGTGCTGTTCATTGCTGCTTTTTCAAGGCCTGAGCTTTGCGCTCGACGTCATTGATGTTGCCGACCATGTAGAACGCCTGTTCCGGGTAACTGTCGTATCGACCGTCGACTATGGCTTTGAAGCCTTCAATGGTCTCTTTGACTCCGACATATCTGCCCTGGTGCCCGGTGAATTTCTCGGCGACGAAAAATGGCTGAGAAAGAAACTTTTGAATGCGTCTGGCACGATTTACGATTGTGCGGTCTTCGTCTGACAATTCTTCCATACCCAGAATCGCGATGATGTCAGTCAGCTCCTGATAGCGCTGCAGTATTTCCTGCACCTGGCGGGCAGTCTGGTAATGTTCGTTGCCAATTATGTCGGGTGAAAGCAGGCGGGAATTCGAGGTCAGCGGGTCAACCGCCGGGTAAATACCAAGTTCGACGATTTTGCGCGAAAGAACTGTTGTCGCGTCGAGGTGCGAAAAGGTAGTGGCAGGAGCCGGGTCGGTAATATCGTCGGCTGGCACGTAAATAGCCTGCACCGAGGTGATGGAACCGGTTACCGTGGTGGTGATGCGTTCCTGAAGAGTGCCCATTTCGGTGCCGAGAGTTGGCTGGTAACCGACCGCAGACGGCATACGGCCCAGCAGCGAAGAAACCTCTGACCCGGCCTGCACGAATCTGAATATGTTGTCGATGAACAGCAACACGTCCTGGGCTTCGCGGTCACGGAAATATTCAGCCATGGTCAGTGCCGATAACGCAACCCGCAGACGGGCTCCGGGCGGTTCGTTCATCTGCCCGAAAACAAGACAGGTTTTGTCGATGACCCCTGATTGCTTCATGTCGAGATAAAGATCGTTGCCTTCGCGGGTGCGCTCACCGACGCCTCCGAAAACCGACACTCCACCGTGCTGTTTGGCGATATTGTTGATGAGTTCCATGATCAGAACCGTTTTACCAACTCCTGCGCCGCCAAAAAGACCGATTTTGCCGCCTCTTGCATAGGGGGTGAGCAGGTCGATAACCTTGAGGCCAGTTTCGAGAATATCAGTCGTTTTGCCCTGCTGGCGAAAAGCTGGTGCTGGTCTGTGTATTGGCCACTTTTCTCCGCTGCGGTCCAGCGGTCCTGCATCGTCGATTGTTTCACCGAGGACATTGAAAATACGGCCGAGAACCCGATTGCCTACAGGCACCGAAATTGGTTTGCCGGTATCTTTGACGGGCAGGTCGCGGCGCAGGCCGTCTGTCGGGCCCATGGCAACCGACCTGATTATGTCGTTGCCGAGATGCAGGGCAACTTCAAGCACCAGCTTGGAGTTGAGCAGCGGGTTCTCTACTTCGAGGGCATTGTGAATGCTGGGCAGATGGCCGGGAGGGAACTTGACGTCCACGGCCGGCCCCATGATCTGAATAATTTTTCCTTCGCTCATGACTGGCTCCTGGCGGGGCAGGCTCAGGCCTGCGACCCGGCGATAACTTCGGCGATTTCTCTGGTGATAAGGGCCTGACGGCTGCGGTTCAGGTCGAGTTTGAGGTCTTCGATGATTTCTTCGGCACGGTCGGTAGCCGAAGTCATTGCGGTCATGCGGGCGCTCTGTTCGGCCGCTGATGATTCGATTATTGCTTTCTGAATCAGACCACGCAGATAACGGGGCATCAGCTGGTCGAAGATAAATTCAGGTGAAGGCAGAAATTCGAACATCTGGTGTGCACCAGCCTGATTTCTGGTTTTCTCGGTGGTGCCTGCGGTTTCTACCGGCAGAAGTTTTACGCAGACCGGATTCTTGCGGGTAGCAGAAATGAAACTGGTATAAACAAGGCTGATTTCATCGACCAGGCCTTTCTGGAACAATTCGTAGGCCTGAGCGGCCATGGCGAACAACCCGGTATCAAGCGATTTGATGCCGAGATCCGGCCAGGTTGAAAACAGTGAAAGCCCGCGCTGTTCAAGAAATCTGATCGGTTTGCGACCAATCACGATGATCTTTTTGTCTGCCGCTTTATTTTTCTGGATTTCCTGTATGGCAAAGCGATGCAGCTCATGGTTGAAGCCGCCGCAAAGTCCGCGTTCTCCACCGATCACGATGATTCCGGCGCTTTTCACTTCACGCCTGGTCATGCATGGATGGCAGAAGTCGGGCAGTTCGCGTCTGATGTTGTGAACCATGCCATCGAGTCGGGCAATGTAGTCACGGGTAAGATTGAGGGCTTCCATGGCCCGGCCAAGTCTTGCCGTCGACATCATTTTCATGGCGCCGGTGATCTGCTGGGTTGTGGCAACCCCCTTGATCTTCTGGCGTATATCTCTTAATGAAGCCATCAGTGGGCCTTTCCGTGCTTGCGTTCAGCGGCGGCCTTTTCGGCTTCGCGCTGGCGTTCTTCAGCCTCGCGGCGTTCCTTTTCGGCCTGGTAGCGCTCGGGGTGATACTGAAGCATATAGACGTTGTTGAGGAATTCTCCAATCAGTTCTACGAAACGTTTTTCCATTTCCGGCGTCAGCTCAGGTTTTTCCCGGAAATTGTGCATGATCTCGGGATGTTTCTGGTGCAGGTACTTCAGCAGGAATTTTTTGAATCTGACGACTTCAGTTTTCTGCAGAGTGTCTGTGAAGCCTTTGGTTGCCGCCAGGATGGTTACAATCTGATCTTCGACCGTCATTGGCGAATGCTGTGGCTGCTTCAACAGTTCAACCAGACGTTCGCCGCGGGCAAGCTGATCCTGGGTAGCGCGGTCGAGGTCTTTCGAAAACTGGGAGAAAGCTGCTAGTTCTCGAAACTGAGCCAGATCCAGGCGCAACGGCCCGGCGACTTTCTTCATACCTTTTACCTGAGCGCTGCCGCCGACGCGTGACACTGATAGACCAGCATTGATAGCTGGTCTGACCCCTGAGTTGAAAAGGCCGGATTCAAGAACGATCTGACCGTCGGTAATCGAGATGACATTGGTTGGAATATACGCCGAAGCGTCTCCGGCCTGGGTTTCGATGATCGGCAGAGCAGTGAGTGACCCGCCATTGAGAACATCGGCAAGCTTCGCAGCTCTTTCCAGCAGGCGGGCGTGCAGATAAAAAATGTCGGCGGGATATGCTTCACGGCCTGGTGGACGGCGCAGCAGCAGAGAAACCTGTCGGTATGCTGCTGCATGTTTGCTCAGATCGTCATAAACGCAGAGAACATGGTTGCCTTTGTCGCGAAAGTATTCTCCCATCGCACAGCCACTGAAAGGAGCTATGAACTGCAGAGGGGCGGGTTCTGAAGCCGAAGCGGCCACGATGATCGTATGATCGAGGGCGCCGTGGCTTTTCAGAATCTCTACCGTCTGGGTGATCGTCGACATTTTCTGCCCGATCGCAACATAAATGCAGATAACACCGGTGCCCTTCTGGTTGATGATCGTGTCGATGGCAATCGTCGTCTTTCCGGTCTGACGGTCGCCAATGATGAGTTCGCGTTGACCTCTGCCGATCGGAATGAGAGCGTCTATTGCCTGAATACCGGTTTGCAGAGGCTCACACACCGGCTGTCGCTGAACTATGTTCGGCGAATCAGATTCGATGCGGCGGTATGATTCGGCAAGAATCGGCCCTTCACCATCGACAGGCTGCCCGAGAGGATCGACTACTCTGCCAAGCAGTGCTTTGCCCACCGGAACAGAGAGAATC
>CAZPCO010000156.1:0-3784 GCA_964585025.1 uncultured bacterium
TTTAACTTCTTCGTCTCCAATAGCCCATTTATACTCTTTTAAAGTGTGTTTTTCAGGAGAACCTGCAGGTTCTGTAAAAGCGGGGTAAAGGTTGGCGAGCGAATACGGCATCAAAGCTTCTTCAACAGTACCATTGCTTTTAAGATAGTCTGATGCATTATTTGTCCACCAACCACCTGGGTTAGGGTTTTTGCCATTCGTCATTTTGAACCAGAGATACCACTCCGAAAGATCGATGGAATAATCGTGAAAGCCAGAGCTTATCTTTATTGCTGCTTCCATGGCGCCGCAACAGGCGAAAGCCACACAGGTTCCGTATCTTCCCTGGTTTTTCACAGGCGTCATCCAGTTTTTTCCATCCTTTTCCAACCATGACAGCCGACTTGGGCGGGTCGCTCTGACAAGACGAGACTTCTCAGAAACCAAGGCTTCAGCGTATGAACCGACAGAGTTTTGTTCTGACAGTTGATATCTGATGCTGGGTGAAACCTCTTCTGTCAGTAATCCGAGAAGCACTTTTGCTTCTTCTGCATTTGCAAACGTTTTGGTAACCCAAGTCCCGCTGGCAACCCAATTGATGTTAGGATTCTCTGCTATTGCTTTCTGAACTTCAGTAATAGTTGATTCCCATGAGGAATCTTTGGGCCCTAAAGGGTTTGGCATGGGATCGCTGTCGACTGTGGAACTGCATCCAGCGATAGTTAATAAAATTAAGCTCAGAATTATTGCAAGAAAGACACTAAATTTACGCAAAAACATGTATTCCCCCCACTATAAGCTTTATTTAAGTGATTGTATCATTTTTTAACGAAAAACATTGTTTAATCTCGCATTCAGCGGGGAAAGCTTGGCCATCCATGGCCTTCGCGAGGAGCAGGGCGACGAAGCAGTCTCTACTGAGTGATTACGATTGCTTCGCTGCGCTCGCAATGACACGCGGTAGCTGTTACAGACATTTCTTTCCGACTGCTTCGCATGAGCCATCGCAGGCATGGCTGATTTCGCCGGTCTGCATGCCAAGATACTCGTTGAGGCGGCCTTCGGCTTTGAGTTGTTCGAACTCGGCGTCTGAACTGACAATGCCGGCTTTTTTGAAGAGGCGCTTGAGGATCGCATCTTGAATTGCCAGTTGCAGCGAACGCACTGCCAGCAGCGAGCAGTGAATTTTGCTCTCGGGCAGACCGTCGAGGGCGTCGACGATCTGCTGGTCGGTAATTTTCAGCGCGGCTTCGATCTGCATGCCTTCTGCCATTTCGGCGGTGACGCTACTGGTAGCGATTGCCGCCGGGCAGCCTTTGATGCGGTATCTGATTTTTTCAACTCTCTGGTTGTCTTCAGATACGTAAATCGTCATTTCAACGAAGTCGCCGCAGTCGGGGTCACCGATCTGGCCGATTCCATGGTAATCGTCGAGATGGCCGATATTTTTCGGGTTGTGGAAATGCTGCATTACTTTGGCGCTGTAATTCATCTTTTTTCTCCATTGGCGGCGAAACGGGCGTCTGCAAGCACCAGACTGTCGCGCTGTTCATTTGCGGCATACCAGCCAATTTTTTCGGGCTGGAAATGATCGAAGTCGGGGATGTATGGTTTGATATCGATTACCGGGCTGCCGTTCAGAATGTCTATGCCGCTGACATGCAGGCAATTGCCTTCGATACGGTCGAGACGCACGATGGTCATACCGAGCGGATTGGGCCGCAAAGGCGATCTGGTCGCAAATACCCCGTGTTCGACCTGGTCGAGATATGGCTTGACCAGCAACTGCCCGGCTGCAGCCCGGTCAAAGGCAAAAAAGACGTAAATATGGCTGAATCCTTCGAGATCTTTGAGGCCGGCGGCAAATTCGTCAAAAATTCTTATGCAGCCTCTTTCTTCGGGGGCCATGCGCCCCTGGATTGGCGTGCCGGCCTGCTGCTCGAACCTGGTTTCGACGGTACCCAGCGGTTTGAATTCAATCTTGGCAGTGTTCATATCAGAAGATTGTGTCGCAGAGCTGTTCGCTGACAGCCTGCAGGGCAGCCTCGACGGCAGATGTGTCGCCATATACGGCGATCAGGGTCATGTGGGTTGGGCAGACGCCGCGGATCTCGGCAACCTGCACGGCTGCTGCTTTTTCCGCGATATCGGAGGCGGCCAGGATTGCCGAAACCGGGCCCTGGATCAGACCAACCGCATCGGTCGGCTGCTGGTATTTTTCAAAATAATGGCTGTCGACACGCCGACCTTCGAGAATTGCCCAGAACCCCCGCGATGGTCGTTTGACCAGTCTGATGGTGACGCCGATACTCTGGTTGTTGGTCATGGTCTGCTCCTGATGAATGCAACTGCCGGCCAGTATAACATATTTTGGAACCCAGAGCATTTAGCCGAAAAGAAGTTGACCAAAACCAGCTCTGAACTGATCCCTGTTTTACGGGATTGCTTCGCTGCGCTCGCAATGACATGGAACTGTCACTGGCCAGTTCGCTGCGGTTCTGTAGCGAACTGGCATTTGGCCATCCATGGCCTTCGCGAGGAGCAAAGCGACAAAGCAGTCTCTATTGAGCAATTGTTTCATCGCTGATGCAGGTTTAACTGCTAAAAAAGAAACTCCCCGGACTGGCCGGGGAGTTTCTGGCGGTTATGCTTATTTGTCGGTGTAGTTTACGGCGATGAAGGTCACTTCGTCGGCGCTCTTGCCGTCATTTTTGAAGTTCATGATGATCGGGTTGATGTCGTTGCCGCTGTAGTAGCCGCCCTTGGTGGCGTAATCGAGATAGATGTTGATGGTGAACAGCAGCAGGTCATTTTCGTATTTGTGCATGAACTGGCGCAGGTTGTTGACGTTTTCTTCCTTCCAGGCGGCAGAAACGTAATCTTTGTTGACCAGGTCGAGAATCTGGCCCATGTTGGCGGCTTCGACGACGTGTTCGTCCATGCCTTTGTGTTTCTGATAGTATTCTTCATCGAGGAAAAGGTTTACGGCCTGAGCCAGGATGATGTCGGCATCGCGTTCACGTTCTTCGCGGGTCGGAAAAACCTGCATGCTGGCGCCGTCGGCTTTGTGCCAGTAAGTGATGCGGTAGCGTACGGCATTTTCAAAATTGGCCGGGGCTTCGACTCTGCGAAGCTCGATATCGTTGTAGGAAAAATCATTTGGTGACGCAAAGCCTGTCTGCATTGAAGCAACCAGGAAAGCTACGAGAACCAGAAGACAGCGAAGAGAAACTTTGCGTATGGTGTTGTACACGGGAGACATTTGAAAAACCTCTTGAACATTAATCCGGACGGTTTGCTCTGACGAGTTGCTCCGGGGTTATTTGTGTGTCGACCAGTTTAGCAAAGATCGTGCCAACTTTCAACCACTTTGTTTATATCGGCAAATTTTTATAAACTTTATAGTCTTTTTTTGTCTGTGGTTGTTTGTGTTTGTTTGCGGTTGTTTGCCACCACGGATAAGAGGGAAAATTTCCCACGGATTAACACTGATGAACACGGATAAACAAGTGAAAATTTCGATTTCCCACGGATGGACGCTGATGAACGCGGATAAACAATACAATATCTGGATTTCCCATGGATGGCCAGGGATTGACACGGATAAATACAGATTAGGAAAGAATGGGAAGAGAATTTTTGGGGCCTGGGCGCTGACTGGTCGAAGAATTTGTGCTGGAGGTCAGACTGGGCAAAAATTGCGCACCCTGTATAAAAAGTGTGCAGTTAAATCTAAATCTGCGCATTTCATTGTGCGTTAATTATATTGTAAGAGTGGTCGGTAATATGAATTCCTGACAAACCA
>CAZPCO010000156.1:3884-7520 GCA_964585025.1 uncultured bacterium
GAGCGCAGCGAAGCAATCATATTTGCCCGGAGAAAATTACCGGAATCTGGTTATTGAGATAAATGCAAGTCAGGTCAGGTTTCGTCTGGCTTGCAATGCGGTGATGCTGCTTGATTTGTACATTCAGGGAGGGTGTTATGCGCGCCAGATATTTACTGGGGTTGCTGCTTGTTCTGGTGTTTTTTATACGCGGGTCATCGTCGGGGCTTTCGATTGTGGCGCCTGATGAGCCGTATTATGATGATATGGTCAGGGTTTCGATTATTGGTGACGAGCGCGGGCCACTGCAGACATGGTCTTCTTACCGATATCACCGCCATCTGCCGTCGCCACGTTTCAGTGTCGAAGCCAGACAGGGCGAAAGATACAGCATCAGGGTCACCAATGTCGCCCGCGAAAGGGTTGCGGTGGTCGTATCTGTAGACGGTCTGAACATCATCAGCGGTGATCGCACTTCTGGGAGTGCCAACGAAAGCATGTATGTGCTCGATCCCGGACAGACCGGCAATTTTTCCGGCTGGCGTTCAGGAATGAGCCATGTCCAGCGATTTTATTTCACCAGTGCCGGTGATTCGTATGCCGGTCGTCTTGGACAAACTGATCAGCTTGGCTTGATAAGGGTTTCGGCTTTCAGGGAACAGCGGGTTGTTTATCGTCCGTATGACGATCTGGAAATGAAAGCAGCGGCTCCGAGCCGGAGTATGCAGGAAAGCGGCCCGGGAACCGGTTATGGCGAGAATACCTGGTCGCCGGCAAGTTTGACCGATTTCACGCCGCAGAGTTATCCGGCTCAAACTGTTGAGGTCAGGTATGAGTGGTCAAGCCCCCGTTATTACAAATACGAAGAAAATGACCATCATGATTTTGCCGAGCCGCCCCCGGGGCGTTGATCTCAGATGAAGGTTTCGGGTTCGCGGCGTTCAGCGCAGTTAGTGGCCAGCATTTCCCTGAATTTCTGTATGTGTTCGGATTTAATTACCCGGGCATGTCGTGGGCACTCTTTGAGGCAGGCGCAGCAGATGGTGCACAGGTCTGGATGAGTCTGGTAACCTTTTTTAAAATAGACTGCCCCGACCGGGCATACTTCCTGGCAATGGCCGCACTGAATGCAGTTTTCATGTGTCGTTTCCGCAAAGGATGGCGGAATGACTCTGCGTTCTGGGAGCGGAAAAGTGCCAGGCAGTTTCAGTTCAGGCCATGGGTTTTTGTTGCTCAACGACTGAACTTTTTCATAGATACTGCGGCCGAAATCGCGGGCGGTCTGCTTGTCCTGGATATCTGGCCGGCCCTTGGCGACCGGGAAGGCCTTTGTAGAATATGAATGCTCGCCGATGAATGCGGCGGCGGCGATTGGGCGCAGTCCGGCGGCTAAGGCGAATTCCCGCAGGTCGATCAGAGCGTCGTCATAATGACGGTTGCCGTATACGGCTACCAGCACAACCGGATTGCCGGAGAATCTTATTTCTGCAAAGCGTTTCAGAGCCGGCAGAGCGATGCGGCCCGCGTAAACCGGAGCGCCGATCACCACCAGATCTTCAGGTTCGACTGCAATCAGCGAATCATGGAATTCTGGAAACGTCAGATTGTTTTCAATGACCTTCTGCGGATCGATGCCAATGCCGGCTGCGATTTCATTGACAATTTTCTGCGTGGTATGGGTGGGAGAATAATAGAACATACTGACGCGTCTGAATTTCATGTGAATTGTTCCTTTGCTTTCTTTCATTGCAGAATACTATAGCAGGCCCGCCCTGCCCAGGCAATAATTGTCTATTGACACAGCAATCGGTAAGTTATATAATTTCGCCGTTATCAAAGCTAATTAACAGGAGGCCTTACCATGATCAATGCTTTTTTTTACCGACCGGCCTCCATTGGCGCGAACTCTCTTTAACCGATTTTGTCTGCAAGAGCGGGTTGCCTGATGGTGGCAGCCCGCTTTTTATTTACCCCTTTTTTAATACCTGAGACAAAGACAAACAAACACAGATGCAAAAAAACAACAGCAAATCAGTTCTAAAAAGAATTCTTCCGTATTTCAGGCCGCATCTCGGCAGCCTGGGCATTGCGGTCTTAACCATGATAGTCGTCACTGCCGTGCACCTGCTGCGGCCGATGATTCTGCGCACCATTATCGATACTGCTATTCCTGCCCGCGATGTCAACATGGCTCTTGGCTACGCCGGCTTTTTCATTGGCTGTCTGATTATCGGTGCCATTGCAATGTACATTCGCGTCAAGATCATGGCCAGAATCGGTGCTGAAGTAGTAGCAGAAATCAAGCGCCGCCTGTTTTCACATATTCTTGGCCAGGGAATGCGTTTCTTCGATCAAAACCAGACAGGCAAGCTGATAACCCGCAGTGAATCTGATGCCAACCAGTTGAAGTCGATGTTCACCCAGTCGACCGCCCAGCTGGTTGCCAGCATCATGCTGATCGTTGGAACCATTTTCGTGCTGATGCGCGAAGATGTCAGAGTCGGCGTCGTCGCGATGTTTTCGCTTGTCGTTGTCGGTCTGGTTATGTTCTTTTACCTGACCTACATTCGCACTCTTTATACCAGGGTGCGCGAAAAAAACAGCGCTCTGACCGGCTATCTGGCCGAATACATTCAGGGTGTGCCGTTGATCAAAGTGCATGGCCGCGAAAACGATATCATGAACAACATGCGCGCCCACAGCCAGGAAAAGGCAAAACTCGAGTGCAAAGCTGCCTTTATCGAATACACGCTGTTTTCTTCAGCGTTCCGCTTTTGCACTGAAATTGGCGTGCTGATGCTGCTGTTCGCCTATTGCAGCAGTCAGGTCTACGCTGGCACTATGAGCGTCGGAACCCTGGTAATGTTCATCGAGCTGCTGCGGCAGTTCTTCAGGCCGCTCGAATTTCTCATTGAAGTGCTTGCCCAGTTACAGTCGGCACTGGCTGCCGGCGTGCGCGTTTTCGACATCCTCGATACCGAGCCGGCCGTTAAAGATGAGGGCCAGCCGGCGCCGGGTCTGCGGTTGCAGAATGAAATTGCTTTCAACGATGTTTCATTTGCCTATGAAAGCGAAGTCGTGCTTAAAAATGCCACATTCAGAATCCCGCGTGGGCAGCAACTGGCAATTGTCGGGGCTTCAGGTTCGGGTAAGACAACCTGTGTCAATCTGTTGCTGCGTTTCTATGATCCGACTTCCGGCAGCATCAGTGTCGATGGCCGCGATATTCGCAGCATCAGCCTCGAAGACTGGCGCCGCAATATCGCCCTGGTTCTTCAGGAAATTTACCTTTTTCCGGGCACGATCATGGAAAACCTCAAGGCTTTTCATACCGATGTTGAGGACGAAGTCGTCATCAGGGCTGCAAAAGAATTGGGAGCGCATGACTTTATCATGCGTCAGAGCAACGGCTATGAAACAATGCTGGCCGAACGAGGTGCCAACCTCTCATATGGTGAGCGGCAGCTGCTTTCGTATACCAGAGCGATGGTCAAGAACCCTGATCTTCTCATTCTCGACGAGGCTACTTCATCAGTCGATGTCATTACCGAGCGTGAATTGCAGGCCAGCATGGAAAAGCTCATGCAGGGCCGCACTTCGATCGTCATCGCTCATCGTCTTGCCACGATCAGAAAGGCCGATCGCATTCTGGTCTTG
>CAZPCO010000157.1:0-7518 GCA_964585025.1 uncultured bacterium
TGAATTTTTCAACGAGGCTGTCGGTGTGGGCAATTGGGGTCAATCCGCGGGCTTTTGCTGCCTGTTCAACTTTCTGGCCATGCTCGTCTGAACCGGTGAGAAAATGTACTTCCCTGCCCATGGAGCGTTGATAGCGACTGAGGATATCGGCAGCCAGTGTTGAGAAGGCATGGCCGATGTGAAGTTCGTCGTTGGCATAATAGAGCGGAGTAGTGACATAGAAGGATTTCATGACAACCTCGATTTATTGATTTTTAATGGCTTTGTGAATGGTGGCACGGTTGCCACCGGCATCATGGGCTTGGCTGGCCGCCTGAACCGATGCTTTCATCAGGTCGCGGACATCGGTGACGGTTTCCGGATAACTGGCAATGCCTGCAGAAACCGTTATAGTCAAACGGCGGCCATCGAAATCAAGAGTTTCCTTTTCGATGGCTTCCTTGATACGCCCGGTCAGATATACGGCTCCAGCAAGATCGGTATTTGGCAGCAGCACAAAAAAGCGTTCCTGGACTGAGGAAGCGGTATCGGTATCGCGCAGAGTCCGGGCGATTACTTTTCCGCAGGTTCCATTCAACTGGGTAGCGAATTCGGCGTTTGTCTCGCTGGCAATTTTTTTGAAATCGTCGATGTCAATGATTACCAGGCTGAGCATTTGCGCATAACGCACTGCCCTGGCGGATTCTTCGGCAAAATAACCTTTCCAGACATTATGAGCAGAAAGACCGGTGAGTTCATCGACGAAAAGATTGCTGTACATGCGGTTGCGTTCGATAATCAGCGATGCCAGGGTACAAAGATCTTTTACGTAAGGAAGATCTTCATTGCGAAATACCGGTGGAACGACACGGTTGATAAGATTCATCACGCCAAGGACTATGCCATCAGAGCTGACTATTGGCGCGCATAGAAGACTTGCGACCTTTTCGTCCTTGTTTTTGAATTCGCTGAACTGTTTGAATCTCGGATCTTTGAAACCTTTGTTGGCGATAAGTGGCAAACCATCCTTGATTACCTGACCGGCCAGTCCTTCGTGGGGTTTTAGTCTTATAGAAGGATAATCTTCTTCGGCGAGGTCATCGAGAAGACTCTTTTCTACACCTCTGACACAGGCTACCGTCATTTCGTGCTTTTCACGATTGATCAGGAGTATCGAAGCCCATTGCACGTTCATGGCAGAAACAGCTTCGTCAAGTATTGCCTTGAGATTGCTCTGGAAATCGAAGGTTGTATTGAGCGTCTGTGCTACCTTAAGCAATGAGCGGGTTGAAGCGAGCTGCTGCTCGTTAAGGGTCAGCAGAACCTGGTTTTTTTCCTGCTCTTTGTCCTGCTGGAATTGTCTCTTGCCAAGAGAGACGATTTCCTGATTCCATTCGCTGAAAATTCGGTTGAGCTCGAATGAAACTTCGGCTACTTCATCCTGGCCGTTATCGCTGATTGAAGCAGCAGATTTCTTTGTCTGAAAAACCTGCAGGGCGTGCAGAATCATATCAATCGGAGAAACGATGGAAGAAGCGACAAGAAATGAGGTGATCATGGCATTGATGACTGCGATGACCCCGACAAAAAAGGCGGTGGCATTGGTCATGGCGATACCGGCATACTGGACGTAAATGAAAATTACGACCGGCAGCAGTGAAACCATGAGAAACGTAACCAGTAACCTGATTTTAATCGAAAAATTTCTGAATATGTTCAATCTGTGTACCCCGGTGATTTGAATTGGATTTTATTGTATTGCCATCCAGGAAGTCAACAGGCAACTACGAATTAATAAAAGCTGTTAGGTTCTGCAGGATACAAAAAATAGTTCTGAATGAAAAACCGGGGTATGTCTTCAGGTTTTACGTGTATTCAGCAGCTTTTGATAAACGGCTTCCATGACTTTACCGAATTTTGGCAGCGAAAAGTTTTCTTCAACGCTCTGGCGGGCTGCACAGCCCATTTTCAATCTGAGAACCGGGTTTGAAACCAGTTTTGCAAGTGCGGATGCCGTTTCGGCAGAATTACGCGGCTGCACTATCAACCCATTAGATTCATGGTGCACGATTTCGGGAATGACGCCGACAGAAGTTCCTACGACGGGTTTCCCCGAGGCCATGAATTCGAGGGCGGCGCGGGAATTGGCTTCGGAACCGACGGAAGTAATCAGGCCAATATCGAGAGCGGCAAGAACATCGGGGAGGTCCTTCCTCAGGCCAAGACAGACAAGATTGTCGCCTACACCGTTTTCAGCAGCCAGAGTTTTCAACCAGGCGAAAGTACGCTCGTTTTCATAACCGGCAGCAATCAGTTTGAAATTGACCGGCAGATTTTTCAGGGCGGCGATAGCGCCTATGGCGTATTCATGGCCCTTTACAGGGTCAAGTCTGGCAAGCAGTCCGATGAGGATGTCTTCACGCCGGGCACCGATTTCCTGACGAAATGCCGAAGACCCGGCAAGCTCTGGCTTGAAAAGGTCGGTATCGACACCGCCGTAGACGACGCTGACCCGGTCGGGAGGGTAATCGAGAATTTCCTGGCATAGTTTCTTGTGCAGCATCGAGCCGACAACTATGTGATCGGTCCAGTGGTGGTGCACATAACGATTGATCAGGTGCCCTTTGGGCGGATCTATGTCAGTTCTTATCCGGGCCACAATTGCCTCTGGAACTGTCTTCTTTGCCACAAGACCGGCCATCCAGGCTCCTTCATTAATGTGGGCCGAGATGATATCAGGCTTGAACCGCTTAAAAATCGTTTTCATCCGTTTGATGGCATGAACGTACAGAAGTGGGTTCCGATGATTTAGCCTGATGGTGTCGTCGCAGGGTATCCCTAGATTGATGGCCCGAAAATGAGGCTTCCCCGGTTCGGTGAGCAGTAGTACTTCATGCCCAAGCTTAATCAGTTCACTGCTGACCGAGATGCAATAATTTGAGGCTCCACTCCAATTCGGAGAATTCAGGATCTGTATGATTTTCACTGCTTTCTACTCCTGATTTCAAGAAACCGGCCGAAGCTGAAAACATTCTGAAACGCATCGCCGGCAGCTGCGACGAAACCCTGCCAACCGTCTCTGAAACCCTGTTTAAGAAAATAGCGTCGTAAAAAGCGGAATAGCGGCCTGAAAAACATATGACGCCAGGTGTTGATCAAGCTGGGCGACATTCCTGAGTTATGCCAGAATTCAGCCTGAAACCCGGTGTAAAAAATCATTTTGCGCAGGTAATCGACTATTTCAGGATAGGGATGATGTTCGAAGGCGTTTTTTAGATGGCCGATAGCACCATCTACCTGAAGCATTTCATGAACATGCTGATTGGCGAATGAAGCTTTGCCGTGTTTGAAAAGCCGTAATTGCGTATCGGGATATTGACTGCCGTAGGCGAGCCAGCGGCCGAAGAAAATGTTGCGTCGAGGCAATTTATAGGCCGCATAATTGTCGCTGCTGATTGCCTGCCTGATTTCATCTGCTAATTGCGGAGTGATGATTTCATCCGGGTCGAGATAGAATATCCAGTCTGTTTTCAGTTGTTCGAAGCCGAAGCTCTTGTTAACATTCAGATTGCGGTTGTTCGGCCGGCTGAAAAGTCGTGCCCTGGTGAAATTTTTTACTATTTTGGCAGTATTATCTGTTGACTCACAGTCAACAACCACTATATCATCTGCAAACATCGAAGAATGAAGAGCATTGGCAATCTGTCTTTCTTCATTGTGTGCGATCATCGAGATTCCAATGGTTGGCATGCCGGGCTTCCTTTTTGATTTATTTCTGGCGAATTATCGCAGAACCAGGCAAACTTTTCAAGATTTTCCGGACTTGTCAGCAGGTGCAGAATTTCGTTAAATAATTGGAACTCTGTTGTCCGGATATGGAAAATGAAGATACCCTCGATCCGGTTGTTTTTTACAGGAGGAACGCAAACTGTGATTGAAATGAAGAATGTTAGCAAGTTTTATGACAATTTTCGAGCGCTGAACGGCATCAACCTGAATGTTGCCAGAGGCGAAATCCTTGGACTGCTTGGCCCAAATGGCGCTGGAAAAACAACCGCAATGCGCATTCTTACCTGTTTTATTCCGGCTTCGTCAGGCACTGCATCGGTCGCCGGTTACGACGTGTTTGAAGATTCGATAGAAGTGCGCCGCCGTCTTGGCTATCTTCCAGAGACTCCACCTCTTTACCCGGAAATGACTGTCGGGTCTTATCTGAATTTTATCGGCGAAATCAGAGAATTGCCATATCGCAAAAGAGTTGAACGCATCAATTATGTTGCTGAACGCCTCGGTCTTAAAGAATATCTGAACAGGGTAATTGGGACTCTTTCGAAAGGTTTTCGCCAGCGCGTAGGTCTAGCGCAGGCAATGCTTCACAATCCCGAGGTTTTGATTCTGGATGAACCGACCGTTGGACTGGATCCAAACCAGATTATCGAAATTCGCGGTCTGATCAAAGATCTTGCCAGTGACCACACTATTATTCTTTCTACTCATATTTTGTCAGAAGTAAGTATGACCTGCAGCCGTGTGGTCATCATCAACGAGGGAGAAATTGCTGCCGTCGATTCGGTGGCAAATCTTGAAAAAGCCGCCAGCGGCAAACCTACCTGGAAGATAGGTTTGAAGCTGCCCGGCAAAAACGACTGGCAGAAGACGGTCGAAAGCATTCGCGGCGCCGAAGTTCACGATGTCAACAATTTCCCGGATCGAGTTGAATTCAGATTGAAGCTTGATACTAATGAAGACTTCGATGCAGCATTCCGAAAATTAGCCGATGACGGCATGATATTCAGAGAAATTTCGCCGGTAAAAGCCACCCTCGAAGACATTTTTCTCAAACTTACCGGCGGTGAGGAAAGGAAGCAGGCAGCATGAAAATTTTGGCCATTATGAAGAAGGAGCTGCAGTCGTTTTTCTATTCCCCGGTCGCATACATCGTTTTTGCCTCATTTCTGATGATCGTCGGCTACCTTTTCTGGGTAATTCTCATTTCCAGCAGTATGGCCAGCCTGGAGCCGATGCTTTACAACGCGGCCTTCATTCTTCTGCTTGCGTCACCGGTATTGACGATGCGTCTGGTCAGCGAAGAAAAAAAGAGCCATACGATCGAACTGCTGTTGACCTCACCGGTATCACCTTTTGAAATCATTGCCGGGAAATTCCTGGCCTGCTTTGTGCTTTATCTCGCGCTGATCGCGCTGACCCTGCAATATCCGCTGGTGCTTTCGGCCTATTCTACGGAATTTGACCTGGGGCCTGTTTATAGCGGTTATATCGGCCTGGTATTGCTTGGAGCCGCCTATATCTCGCTTGGTCTGTTCGCCAGCACTTTGACCGAAAACCAGATTGTGGCAGCTATGCTCAGCTTTGGGGGTCTCATTCTTTTCTGGATCTTTGGCTGGGCAAAACATATTTTCGACAACGCTTTTGGCGAACTGCTTGGAAATCTATCCATATTCGACAGATATGCCGAATTTCTGCGAGGCATCGTTGATTCCGGCAATGTGATATTCTTTTTGATATTCAGTCTCACGTGGCTTTTTCTGGCTACCAGAGTGCTCGAATCAGACAGGTGGAGGTAACAGGCATGAACGACAGACGCAAAATCCAGATTCCAGTCTTGCCATATATTCTTTTGATTCTGTCGCTGGCGACTCTCATTGCCGCTGGCCTGATATATATAAATTTTCCCAGTCAGAATCATGCATCGCTGGGAACTCTTGTTGCGGGTTTGCTTATTGCCGTTATCGCCATTGCGATCAGGCCGGCCATAGCAACCGAGGTTTTTGCCAGCCGCAAAACTATTCTATGGGCTAACGACATAATATTGATTCTTCTGATAATTGGCATCGGTGTAGTACTTTCGCATATCGGCTTTCGAAGAAACGTGCGTTACGACTTCACCCAGAACAAAATGTTCTCTCTTTCAGAAATGACGGTTCAGGCGGTCAGAAATTTGCAGAAAGAAGTCCGGATTACAGCATTCTACCCGGATGGAACCTCTGAAAAGTCGATGATCGAGGATCTGCTGAAAGAATACCGGCGGCACAGCGATAAATTTTCTTTTTCCATGATAGATCCGATGCGCGATCCGGTGACTACCAGGGCAATGAATGTTTCTGCGCTTGGCACCCTTGTGGTTCAATGTGAAGCCAGCCGCCAGGATATCTTCAGTAACGATCTTTTCGAGGTTCCAAATCAATACAGTCCGCCTGACAGTAAGCCGAAGTTCACCGGAGAACAGGCGATCACTTCAGCACTTTTTAATGTAACCAGCGGGGTTCGACGACTGGTCGGGTTTGTTAAAGGTCATGGTGAATCAGCTACTTCTGGTTTTCAGCCACGCGATGTGGCCGGAATCAATGAACTTCTCATCCGGGACAACTTTGAAGTCTCCGAGGTGAATCTGCTCGAGGGCGATATAGATTCGCGGGCATCGGTTCTGGCCATCATCAGCCCGCAACAGGACTACCTGGACAGCGAGATTGAAAAGCTGCGCAGCTATGTCAGAAACGGTAACGGCCACCTGGTTGTTGCCCTTGATCCAGGACATCAGCTGGATAAGCTTGAATCATTCATTTTCAGCGAATTTGGCGTCATGTTCAATAACGATATCGTCGTCGATCCACGCGGTATTGGCCGCAATTACTGGACTGTAGCACCGGAACTTGAAGATCATCCAATCGTTAAGCCGGTCAAAGACAAAAACATGCTCGGACTTATGTTTCATTGCCGGAGTCTGACGGTTGAAAATAAAGATGGCATCAAAATTCAGCAGGTCATGAAGACGATCGAGAATTCATGGGCAAAGCGTAATCTTAAAGATGGCGAAGAAATTGAAATCGGGTTTGAAGAGGGGCGTGATGTAAGAGGGCCATTGAATCTGGCGATGGCGGCCGAAAAAGTTGCGGTAGCGTCAGGCGCACGGGCGTTGTTCTACGGCGACTCGGATTTTTGTTCAAATGCCTACATTGGCTCGCTTGCCAACCGGGATATTTTCATAAATGGGATAAACTGGCTTGTTGGGCAGAATCAGCAGATTTCGATTCGACCAAGAACTCTAGAAATGCCGAAAATCGTTTTTGATGAAAAAGACGCTGGCAAAATCTTTTCTCTTTGTGTCTTTGGAGCGCCCGCCCTGATCATCATGCTCGGGTTTTTCGTCTATCTCGTGAGAAGGAGGGTCTGATCATGATAAAAAGATTTATGCCAACGATCGCAGCTTTCATTGCGCTGGTCACCCTGCTTGTTTATGCCAACTATTACGAGACAGATGAAATACTCCTGCCTGGGGTTCAGAAACCTGTATCGATGCTTGATTGCGGTGAGAGTGACATCAGGTCGATAACCTGGCAGAACGCTGTTGATGGTGACCTGAAGATGGTCTACAACGCCAGTGGCAGCGCAATTGTCTCTCCGGCTGAATACCGCAGCGATAAAAATGAAGCTGAAGGCCTTCTCAAGCATTTTGCCGAGTTGAGATCCGAGTTGATAATCGCCGAAACTGCTACCGATACCACTTCTTTTGGTATCGAT
>CAZPCO010000158.1:0-7517 GCA_964585025.1 uncultured bacterium
GTCGAATACTCTTACTTCAGCTGCACCGGCTTTGAGGCAGAGCTCAACAATGCGCTTAACCAGCCCCCTTGTGCAGCCTGTTACAGAAAGCGCCAACGGAGGCTCGCCAGTCAAAGCATTATCTACTCAGAGTTTGCCCCCTGGCAACATTTCAGAAAGTTCAAAGCAGACCACAGCAGATCTCGCAACAACTCTCAGAGTAAACGTCGAAGTTCTTGAATCACTGGTTAACCTTGCCGGTGAGCTTGTATTAAGCCGAAATCAGCTGAGAGAAGCACTCGCATCTAACGACATGCGAGGGGTAAATGCTGGAACCCAACGTGTAAGCCTTGTAACTTCAGAGCTCCAGGAAGCGATAATGCAGACCCGCATGCAGCCAATCGGCAATGTTTTCAGCAAGTTCCCGCGCATTGTCCGAGATCTGTCAAAAGAACAGGGCAAAGACATTCAACTTCTGCTTGAGGGCAAAGAGGTTGAAATGGATAAAACCCTTCTTGAAGGCTTGAATGACCCTCTTACCCACATGATTCGCAATGCCTGCGACCACGGCATCGAAACCCCGGAAGTCAGAAGAATAAATGGCAAACCCCCCTCCGGGAAAATTTTCATGCGCGCTTTTCACGAGGCCGGGCAGGTGGTTGTTGAGATTACTGACGACGGCAAAGGAATTGACCCAACGATTATTGCCTCCAAGGCTATTTCCAAGGGTCTGGTCTCAGCAGAAAAAGTTCTGGGCATGTCAGACTCCGAAAAAAAGGCCCTGATTTTTCTTCCTGGTCTCTCAACTTCAGAAGTTATAAGCGATGTTTCAGGGCGAGGCGTCGGCATGGATGTCGTTAAAGCCAATCTTGACCGGCTTGGCGGCAAAATTGAAATTGACTCTGAAGTCAACCGCGGCACCAGATTCTGTATCAAGTTGCCACTTACCATGGCCATTATTCCATCTCTGGTTGTGGCCGTCAGCGGTGAGCGCTTTGCGATCCCACAGATTAATGTTCTTGAATTGACACGAATTCCCGCCGCAGAAATTTGCAAAAGGGTCGAGATAGTCAGCGATGCTGAGGTAATGACTCTTCGTGGCAAACTGATACCGCTGGTTTCACTCGCCAAAGTCCTCGGAATCAAAAGAAATGTTTCATTTCCCGAAACCGGTGAAACCCGCCCGGATCAACGACAGGGCCTCGCCGATCGAAGAAGTACGAAATACCGTGCCGACGGCACCACGCAGGCTGAGACGCAGGCGATTACACACCGTGAGTTAACCGAGAAAGTTTTCCGAATATTTTTTGCGACCCTGGATGCGGCCAACCAGGCAAAATGACCAGTTCAGGCATCTGAACCAGGCCTGCATCAGAGCGGGAACGATGGATATGGTCGCGTCACGCAGTCCTGCAACTGTATGCGTTTGCCCTGAGACCTTTGCCGGACGGGCTGTTTTTTTCTGCCCGGCCTGCTATAATTTAGCCATCTGACAATTTTCGACAAGGAAGCAAACATGCGCATCAAGAACATCGCCTCTCTGTTACTGCTGCTCGGCCTAATGCTGCTGCCTCAGAACTGCCCTGCCTGGGAAGACTTCCCCCGCGATGACCAGAGAAATTACCTCGATTATTCCAGCAACGAAGAAAAGGAAGAAGATTATTATCCCGGTCTCACCGACGAAAACCCATACTACGATGACACAGCCACCAGTGAATATGATGGTGGCAGCGAGTTGCCATCGGATTCTGAAGAAGTCGAAGCGCCGCCGCCAGTGCCGGCCCGCCCGGCGCCATTGCCTCCCGGACCGCCGATCGATCTCAAGACCAAAAGCATCCGTTTTGGCCGTATTCCTTACCGCAGTCTCAAACAGCTGATGACGCAGGCGGTGCCGTTGCTGCGTTTTCTGCAGAAAGAAACGGGAACGAAGGAAGTTCGCTTTGTTTCTAACCGCACCGATTATGCGAGCGTTCTCGATTCGCTGGCCCGAGGCAATATAGATTTTGCCTGGGTCGGGCCGACCGCCTATCTTGCCCGGCGCGACAAAGACAAACTGATGCCGGTCGCCAAAGCTAAATTCGGTTCGCGAACCGAATACCGCGGCGTATTCATTGCCCCGGTCAACGGCCGGGTTCAGGGTCTCGAAGATCTCAAGGGCGCCACCATCGGTTTTGTCGATCGGGAGTCGGCAAGCGGTTATATTTATCCCTTGTATCTTTTGCTCCGCCTCGGAATCAATCCTTATAAAGATTCGCGGGTAGCGTTTCTGCATAATCACGACAACGTCGTACGTGCGATTCTGGCCGGAAAAATCGATGCGGGTGCCTGCCTCGAAGCAACTTTGACTTCGCTGCCTCCTGATATTCAGAAAAAATTGATTGTGCTTGCCAAGACCAGTGATATTCCTTCTGATGTCATCGTTTGTCGCCAGGATTGCCCGTCGAACCTGCGAGAAAGCTTTCTGCAGGCATTGCTCAAAGTAGATGCCGGCAGCATGCCGGCCGGGTCACCGAGTTTTCTTGCCGCTTCCGATGAAGATTTCACTTCGGTAGAAAGTCTGATGCAGTATATCGATTCGCTGAAAACTAAAAAATAAGCCGAAATGTAAAAACCGACTTCTCAAACCACTGCTGTTGTGGCAGTTCTTTTCGTTTTTCGGGTATAATGAAGGTACAATATGAAGTCGGGGGTTGGCTATGATAGACAAATTGCAGTTGTTTCTGGCTTCTCTTAACGGGAGCGATAAGACTGGAAAAAATGCTGCGGCAAAAAATGGCAAAGCCGACAACCATAATGTTGGCGGGCTGAATGCCGATCAATTTGGGCTTTCTGAAGATGCCCGCAATAAGGTGATCTGGGCCAATTCTCAATTTCAGGTGAACTACCAGGTTCTCAAATCTGTCAATGGGGCCAACGGTTATAACACCAGCGAAGAGAGTTTTTCGCTGCATGCCAGTTACAGGTTCCTGCAAATGGCTTCAGGCGCTGATGAAGTGTCTGCTCAGACTGAAACGCCGTCATCTGAAAAAACTGCCAATGAAGAATCCGGTGAGGTTGCCTCCGCAGACGAAACATCCGATGATAATCTTCTGACGCGTCTTCAGGAATACTTTTCGCCTGAGAATACTGCCAGGCGCATTCTCGATGTCGCAACCAGCTTTTTTTCGTTGAGCGATGCCTTTAAGAATGGCGGCGATACCGAAGCTGCCCGGCAGACTTTTGCCGATTTCATCGGCGGGGCAATTGAGCAGGGTTTCAGTGCTGCCCGCGGAATACTTGGCGAAATACCTGAAGATGTCAGTGTCGGTATCGACAAGACTCATTCCCTGGTTTTTTCGGGGCTCGAAGATTTTGTCAGCAATGGTATCGATCCTGAAAAAGCAACTGCCGGTGGGGTATTCGACAAAATTGCCGCATATCGTGAAGAAGGGCGAGCCCGCCTGGGCGAAGTCGTCAGACTGTCGTCAGGGGGAAGTTACAACTCCAGTGGTGAGGTGCAGAAATCAGCGCCTGATTCCGGCAAGATTTTGACAACCGGCTGATTTGGACTGCCTCGACCTCATGCATTTACGATTGCGAATCCGTCTCGGATTCTGCTATGGTGCGTGCCAGATCGTCGGCTACCTGTCGCTCGAGGAGAATGGTTCTAATCTGCGGGTTGCCGTTGCTAGCTTCGGTGCGATCCAGAGAATTGGTCAGGAGAATAATTCTGATGGCCGGGTTGAGTTTGAGAGCCTGTTCGATCACCGTTTCAGATGCAACTAGTTCAGATTCAGTGATGATAAGTGTTCTGGCCCTCTCGATTCTGGCTGTGCCCAGTATTGCCTCGCGTTCTGGTTCGCCGAAAATCAGCTGAAACCCGCGACCGGCGAGATTGCAGAAACTCTGATAATATGGCTCGATGACCACGAACGGCAGTTTTAAAGCCTGGAATGACTCGGCAAGAAAAACCCCGACATCGCTGCCGCCGGTGATGATATGATGGCTGTTCATACCTGATTCCGGAATGTTGATCGTATTCATGCCGGTATCATTTCTGTATTTACGCACCAGACCGTAGGCTGGCCCGGAAAACCCGGCGAGTACAGGACCCGCGATCATCGAAAGAATCACCACGTTGAGGATTACCAGATAATTCTGCTGGGTTATCGCGCCGAGATTGATCGCAGTACGAACCACGATGAAGGCGATTTCCGAAATTGGAATCATTCCGAAAAACATTGCCAGCGGCACGATGCGGCGATAGCCGAAGCCACGCCCAACCAGTGCCAGAATAATCCCCTTGATGCCGGTTGTCGCGACGACCAGAGCGATAATCATGCTTAGATTGGCAAACACGAAGTTCGGGTCGAAAAGCATGCCGATCGAGGCAAAAAACAGCAGTCCAAACAGGTCGCGCAGGGGTGCAAGCCCGGAGAGCGCTTTGCTGCCATAATCGGATTCTTTGAGAACCAGGCCGGCGATGAAGGCGCCGAAAGCGAGCGACAGACCGAACAGATACGAGATATAACCAATTCCGAAGGCGGTTGAGACGACCGAAAGCATGAACAGTTCGTCGGAATTCAGCCGGGCAACATGATGCAGCGCCCATGGAAGGATGCGGGTTGCAAACAGCGCAATCAGCAGAATAAAGGCGACGGTACTCAGAATGGGCTTCAGAACTGCCAGCAGGGCGAAACCCTCGGTGCTGAGACTGCCGAGAAGAATCATCAGCGGGATGACCTGAATATCCTGAACAATGGAAACACCCAGCATGACTTTGCCGGACAAAGTCTGGCGCAGCCCTTTGTCGCTTAGGGTTTTGAGTATCAACGCCGTGCTCGATGATACTACCGCTGTTGCGAACCAGAAAGATGGAATCAAAGGCCATCCTAGCAGGTAGCCGATCAGGGTGACCGCCAAAAAGGTTATAACGACCTGAATAGTGCTGCCAAATAAAGCAATACGGCCGATCGGCTTTAGATCACGGGCTGAGAATTCCAGCCCCAGCGAGAACAGCAGCAATGCTGCACCGATGTCGGCAAGATCGGCGATGTGGTCGACGCTGGTGACCGTGGCTCCGCCTGTATAAGGGCCAACTATGATGCCTGCAAGAATATAGCCAAGTACCAGTGGCTGTTTGAACAATCTAGCTGTCAGCCCACCGAAAAGCCCGGCAAAAATCACGAGAAATAGATCAAAAGTGACGGTTGACAAGACTTTCTCCCGTAATCTTATAGTGGCTGGCCATAAACGTATGGCTTCGCAAGAATGATTGATCTGATTCTAGATAAGACCGGGTTGAATTGCAACCCTGCCACGAATCTCAGAAATGGATATGGAGAATTGAAAATTGTCTGAATGTGTCTAACCCAAAGCTTTTATGGCCAGGTGCCCGGCAATTTTTGCCGATGACTTGCCAGTAAAAAGCCGGTGGCGTAACATGCAGTCAGGAATATAAAATTTTACGATTTTCTGACGAGGAGTTGGCGATGTCATTGCAGCAGAACCTGCGCGAAAACCCGTTCTTTAACGATTTTACCGATGATGAACTGCATACTCTATCTGATTTCACTGAAGAACAGACCTTTCATGAAGGTGAGACGATTCTGACCGAGCAGTCACCGACAACGGCAGTTTATTTTATTCTGCATGGGCGGGTGACCATTTTCAGATCATTGATGGGCTGCTCGAACTTTCTGACCATTCTCGAAAAGAACGATATTTTTGGGGAAGTCGCCTTTGCCGACCAGCAGGCCAGGTCTGCCGCCGCCAATGCTCTCGACGATACCACGGTGGCAAAGTTCAATTACGACCATTTCGACGTGATTCAGAAGCAGAACCCGGTGATCGGCATGAAGCTTCTGCGGGCGCTGATGCGCGAACTCACCCAGAAATTCCGCGCCGTCAATGCAGGTATTGATCTGAAGTCGTCAGAGCAGACGATCAGCGAGCTGATTTCCACCAAACAGCGTGTTAAAATCACCACCGAAAATGCAGAGTACATCTGTGCCATCATGTATGCCGACAAATCCGGTGTCAACCCGTTCGTAAAAATCGATCTTACCGGGCAGACAATTCTGATTCCGTTCTCACAGATCAGGTCGATAGCTTTGCCGAACAAATACGGAAAATTCTGATTCTGCAGATAGACCGGCGGTACTGTGGTGCGCCGCCGGTCTATCTGTCAGTCTTCGCTGGTGTCTTCTTCGCTGTCGTCGCCTTCGCCGCTTTCGTCGCTTCCGGCATCAGCAGTGAAGTTCATATAGGTAGAGACTATCGAGGTGCGCGGGGTATATTTTTTGTTTTCGTAGTCAAACCCGGCATCATCAATGGTCAGATCGATTTCAGATCTGCTGCCGTCGGTGTTCACCAGTTCCCAGATGAAGCGGGCATATCTGAGAATTTTGCCGTTTGTCGACCTGGCACGCGATGAAATGGTTGTTTGAACCCATTGTCCATCGTAGATGACTTTATCGTGATCATACTGATTTTCAAAATCTTCGGGTTCGTAATAGGCGAGACTGTATTGTACCGGTGATGAGGAACCGGGTTTGAGGAGGCCTGGATCGTAACCGTTGCCGGTTTCGGCAACAGCTTTGAGCTGGGTAACATACCATTTGAATACTTCGTCAGGAGTGGCGGTCGTTGAAACGGCATTCAGCCCTTTTGCCAGCAGGCCCTTCATTCCAGTTGTCGAGTCGTCGAAATTGTTTTGCTCCTGCTCGAGGAGCAGGTAGTCGATCTGGCTGCCTGGATAGGCAGGAATTTCGTTGAGGTTGCGCGGAGTCTGGGCATACGAAGGGGATGCAGCCAGAATGACGAATGTAACTAGAATGGTCAGGGCTGATCTGAACACTTGTAGGTTCCTCGATTTTTTTGTCAAGTTAAGCCAGCGCCGGTATTATAACACACCTGTGACCTGATTTGCTGTTACTTTTCCTTTGTGCCGAAGAAAGAATTCCTGGTATGAAAAATTCCGGCCTCTAAGGGCCGGAATTCGCAGGTTTCTGAAGCCAGAGGCTTTCTGACGAAGAGTTTTATTGGACGGTAATTATGGAACCAGGCAGATTTGGGCGGTTGATGCGGGTCGGAGTGCCGCCACTGACCCTGCCCCAGTTGAAACCGCGAAAAATTCTGGCAATTACTGCACCCAGCCCGATAGCTACGGGGGTAGCTATCAATGCCCCGGCAGCGGTGCGGCCGAACGAACTGCTGTGATTCTGGTTGCCGGCGTTGCCGGTATTTACTCTTTCAACCATTCTGATCGCCGTATGAATGCGGTCCAGAGCATCCTGGCGGTTGTTCCAGAGAATTTCCATTTTGGCTTTGTCGATTACCCGATGCAGGCGATGGTCAAAACATCTGGAAACGCCGTTCTGGTTGAGCAGGCGCTGGGCGTGGCTGAGATAAGGTCTGGCATTCTGCAGCTCAGTATATGCATAGCCGCTGCCGACTATATTGCAGGCTGAATTGAGGTCAGAATAAATGGCGTTGATCAGGTCGTTGTGACAGTAGCCGGCTTCTGCTGCCGGAAAACACGATAGAATGAAAGAAGA
>CAZPCO010000159.1:0-7445 GCA_964585025.1 uncultured bacterium
ACATTATAGCCCTTCAGCAGAATCAGGGCAACTCGACTGTAAAAGCTGGTTTGATAAAAAATATCTGTTCACACCTGCTCAGGCTGGGTTCTATTCTCAACTCAGAGCGGTGGGGGGCAAAGTCTGGAAATAATGTCGACAAAGCCGGTGGCGTAGAGCTTGGCAAAACCGTAGGCCAGTGAACCTGTCAGCAGCGTGAAAATGATGAAACTCATAAAGCCCTTTTTCCAGACGAGAAAAATCATCCAACCAATACCTGATATCCAGACACCATAAGGTACAAATATGCGCAATGGCATATCGACCATCATCGCAGCGATCAAAATGAGAAATGAAATTTCACCATCGAGGAAAACATACAGCATCGCGGCGCCGATCAGTATCATCGCTGCAATGCCGCTGATCACGGCGATGGTGAGAAACATGCGGGAACGCTTTTCAACTGCTTTCCAGGCAGTCATGATGCTGGCCTTGTTTTTTCTCGCGGTATCAAAGGCTTCCCAGAATGCTTCTTTCTTTCCGGTGTATTCTATACGGCCATAAGGTTTTTCGTTGCTGCCGTCAAGCAATACCACCGTTGGCATGTTTTTGACTTTCAATTTGTTGGCTAACCGTGCCACTTCGTAATTATCCAGGTTGAATTCGTTGTTTAAGGCGCCCAAAACAAAATCTGAATCGGATACTCTTTCTGTAAGGTGCCTCACTACCAGTACTTCTTTTTCGAACATTTCGTTATTTGCCTGCTTTGGTTCATAAAAAAGCAGAAAAATATCTTTGCCGCGGCTTTTGGCCAATTGCTTGATCTCAAGGTAACTGGTTTTAAAATTTCCATTGCGAATTAGGTTCTCAATGCTCTCTGCTGCAAGCATCGACGGCAAAAGCATCAGGATAAAAACAAACATCAACCGTTTGAGCATATTTGATTCTCTCCCAGAAGTTGGGTATTTTACGATAAAAAAGTATATCGGCCCACACACCTCCAAGCATACAGCCAGGCCATAATCATGGCAATATAATATAAACCAAAAAATAGAGTTGATCTGACCTGTTGAAATTAAAAAAAGTCTTTGAGCAATATAGACAATAGTGCCTATAACAGGCGGCCAGAGTGCGTAGAAAGGTGATAGGTTAAAGTGCTATAATCCAAAAATGACAGCGTTGTTTACGAATCTTGAAAATGCAGCAGGACGGAGTTCAATGAAAAAGATTATCTTTATGGCTTTTCTGGTGAGTGTACTTATTAACTGCTCTGTTTATGCACGTGGTGAAGGCTGGAAAATAGATCAAACCTTGAAATTGCAGCTGGTTTATTTTCCGCAGAACCAACCTGGTGGCACATCGGTTGAAACAGAGCGTATGGAGCCGCTTCTGCAGAATATTCCTGCCTTTAAACCCGATATCGACAATATTGTCTACAGCAATCTTCTTGCTATGGGCTTTCCGATTCCCGAGATCATGAATGCCGATTCTCAGAAACTATATCTGAAAATGTATGCGTGGCCAGGAAAACTGAATTCGGCCAGGTCGATGTGCCGGATATTCGATGCATTCCTTCTTGATAGAATCAGGGGCGGCAGAAGACTATATGTGTCTGCTCGCAATGCTGCAGACGTTTTTGTAAAATATGCTCTGGCGGATGTTGCTGAAAGAAGCTTTTCCGAAGAATCGCCTTTTACCGCTCCGGCTGTACCGACTCAATTGGAATTTGATTCTCATCTGCCGTTTTCGTCTATTTATGTTACCCCGGAAAAGGTTGCCTGTTCAGGAACTGAAAGTGACCGGGCGCGGGCCAGTGCCAGAGGGGTCACTGCTTTTCATACGAACCTGGATAAAGTGTATTCCAGATCACTTCGCCTGTTGGCTGCTGACAGCGAAAAGAAATACTACGCCGATCTTCGAGATGCTCACGACGGCGCTGGCCTGATTTCTGCCGTGAGAATCTATGAAGTTCCGGTTAAACCTCTGGTGTTTGCCAACTATCGCGAGCTGCCCATGCCGCAAAATGCTGAAAAGGTCTTTTTATCCGGCCTTCTTCTGGTGAAATTAACCGATTACCAGGCTATTGCTCCGGTTTCAGAAAAGGAATTTGCCAAGATGCTGCCAGGTTCTGTCGAGTTTGAATCGCGATTCAGCCGTACCTGGTCGCACATGCTTGAAGTCGGATCTGTATTTGTTGCCGACGCTTCTGGCGAAAAATAGAAGATATTCTGACTTTATAAAACAAAAGCCGCCGTTAAGGCGGCTTTTGCTTTACTGATACATGCTGGATTCAGGTCAATCGACGATTTTGAGGTGCAGCTCCTTGAGCTGCTTTTCGGTGGCTTCGTTCGGGGCCTGCATCAGCAGATCCTGGGCGTTCTGGGCCATCGGGAAAGCGATGACCTCGCGGATATTCGGTTCGTTGGCGAGCAGCATGACGATGCGGTCGACGCCGGGGGCAATGCCGCCGTGCGGTGGGGCGCCAAATTTGAATGCCTTGATCATGCCGCCGAATTTGCCGTCGACGACGCTGCTGTCGTAACCGGCAATTTCAAAGGCTTTATACATGATTTCGGGCAGGTGGTTTCTGATGGCTCCTGAGCTGAGCTCGATGCCGTTACAGACGATATCATACTGGTAGGCTTTGATGATCAGCGGGTCTTTGGTCAGCAGGGCTTCCATGCCGCCCTGGGGCATCGAGAACGGGTTGTGGCTGAAAATGGTCTGGCCGGTTTCTTCGTCTTTTTCGAACATCGGGAAATCGACGATCCAGCAGAAGCGGTAGCTGTTCTTTTCGCGCAGATCGAGTTCGTCGGCGAGTCTGATTCTGACCTTGCCGAGAATGATCGAGGCTTTGTTTTTGTCATCGGCGACGATCAGTAGTCCAGAACCGTTTTTGGCGCCCATGCGTTCGCGCAGTGCATTCTTGCTGGCGTCAGAAAGCGGCTTTGCCAGACTGCCCTTGATTTCGCTGTCGGTGTAGACCAGTGAAGCCAGGCCCTTGGCGCCGAGTTCTTTGGCGTAATCTTCGAGATCTTTGAAGAATTTGCGTGATTTGTCGGCAATGTTGTCGACACAGATGGCTCTGACACAGCCGCCGGCTTCAACGACCGATTTGAAGGCATTGAAATCAGAGGCCGCGAAGATATCAGAAACATCGGAAATTTCGAGGCCGTAGCGCAGGTCGGGCTTGTCGACGCCGTAGCGCAGCATCGCATCGTCGTAGGTGATGCGCGGGAAGGCCGGCTTAGTGACTTTCCAGTCGGAAAATTCGGTGAACAGCCCATAAAACATGTTTTCGAGATAACCGAACACGTCATCCTGGGTTACGAACGACATTTCGACATCGAGCTGATAAAATTCCCCGGGCGAGCGGTCGGCGCGGGCGTCTTCGTCTCGGAAGCACGGCGCGATCTGGAAATAGCGGTCGAACCCGGAAACCATGAGCAGCTGCTTGAACTGCTGCGGCGCCTGGGGCAGAGCGTAGAATTTGCCCGGGTAGAGGCGGCTGGGCACGAGATAATCGCGGGCCCCTTCCGGAGAACTGCTGGTAAGAATCGGGGTCTGGAATTCGGTGAACCCCATTTCGATCATGCGGCGGCGGATGCTGGCGATTACCCTGGAGCGCAGCAGAATGTTTTTGTGCAGCTTCTCGCGGCGCAGATCGAGAAAGCGGTAGGTCAGGCGTGTGGTTTCGGGGGCGTTGTCTTCGTCGGCAACCTGGAAAGGTAGTATGTCGGAGGCGCTCTGAAGGGTTACCGAGCTGACTTCGACCTCGATTTCGCCGGTCGGCATGTCTTTATTGATGTTACCACCGCGGCTGATGACCTTGCCTTCGATGGTAACGACAGATTCAACCCTCAGATTGTTGAAATCGGTGTAAGCCTGGGTGCCGGGCGCGGCCAGAACCTGGGTGATGCCATAGTTGTCGCGCAGGGTGACAAACAGCACGCCGCCGAGGTCGCGTTTGCGGTGAATCCAGCCGGAAAGCCGAACCTGCTTGCCGCAGTCACTGCCACGAAGTTCGCCACAGGTGTGAGTCCGGTAATTGTTCATGAGGGTATTCCTTTGGGGTGATTTTGCCCTGCAAGTGTAGCGCAACCGCGCATCTTACGCAAGCGTGTTACCGTCCGGATTTTAATTGCCTGCTCAAACCAGATATAGATTCTGATTAAATGAGAGTATTTTGTCAGGCTTTTGCGTCGAGAGGCAGGGTTACTGTGGCGGTGAGGCCACCTTCGGGGTTGTTTTTCAGGGTGATCTGACCATGATGCAGTTTGACAGCGCGCTGCGCGATGGCAAGACCAAGGCCGATACCGCCTTTTTGCGGGTTGCGTTCTTCCGAGAGGCAGTAAAAAGGCGAGAATACCTTCTGTAGTTCTGCTTCAGGAATGCCGGAGCCATGGTCGCAAATTGTCAGGACTGCAGTATTGTCGAGTTTTTGCAGTTCAACCCTGATTTCCGAGTTGTCGGGGCTATGCCTGAGTGCATTGCGAAGAATGTTTTCGACCGCCCTTTCGATGAGCTGCGGAATACCGGTAATTTCCAGCTGTTCAGGGGTATATAGTTTCACCAGGCAGTTTCTGGCTTTGCCTTCAAAATTGGCGTCGTTACAGATATGGGCAAGAACTTCGGGCAGCTGGAATTTCTCGGGTGTGCTGCTGATCTCGTTGCTTTCGAGTTTTGAGAACTGCAGCAGTTCTTCAATCAGGGCGTTCATTCGGGAAATTTCGCGGCCGATGCGGGTCAGCATTGCCTGATCGGCATCGGGAGATTTTCTTTGCAGCAATTCCAGGCTTATCTGCAGGCGGGCAAGCGGCGAGCGCAGTTCGTGGGAAATGTCGTTAAACAGGCGTCTCTGACTGCTGATCATTTTCTCGATTTTCTCTGACATCTCGTTGAAGTCACTGGCGAGGTCGCTGATCTCGTCGAACCGGGTGAGGGTCGGGCCTGAAATTCTGGTTTTGAGATCGCCCATGGCGAAACTTCTACTGGCGGTCCTCAGGTCGATGAGAGGCTTTATGATGTAACGCGCCAGCATGAAGCAGAGAAGACCGGTGCTCAACAGAAAAACCGGCAAATTCTCGATGACGCGGTAAATGATGAATCTGGCATGCATGGGTGCCGGGCTGGGAATATGGCAGACGATTGCGTAGTTGTTGCCGGAATCTGATTTGATGGCTGCACCGAGCAATATTTCGCCACCGACCGATTCTGAAAGAATCTTATGGCCGGCCAGCAGACGGGTTGCCAGCTGCTTTATTTCGGATTCCTTTTCTTTGAACAATTGATCAAAGTTCCGTTCCCATGGTGGCATTTCCTGCTTCTGCATTGCTGGGCGCGGGTTGCCAGGTTCTGTCCAGGCCGGCAGGCCTGTTTCATCTGGAGGCGGAAACCCCATGGCCATTTTGGGTGGCTCGGATTCATCAGAGGAGCGTACATCCTCTGATGGCTGTGGAGGCATGCGCTGTGATGTTACAGTTGGCTCAAACTCCCTGGGTGGCCGGGCAAAGTCTTCGGGGGCCGCACCAGGCATTCCTGGCCGCATTTTCGGACCGCCATGCTTGTGGGCGATTCTTGAAAGTATGTTTTTCAGATCGGCATCATACAGCCAGAAGCTGCCGGGCAGCCGCAAATACGATGCACTTTCGGGGCCAAGTTTTTCGTAGGCATTAACCAGAATTCGGCCGTTTTCTTCGATAATCTGGCGCCCCATATCGAAAAATCTTTGTTTTTCGGGCTCGAAATGATAAAAATAGGCATACAGACCGGCCGTAATGCCGGTAAGAATCAGGGTCAGCCAGACCCAGAAGAAGAACTTCAGAAAGAGCTTTGAACCGTAGAACTTGGGATGCGGTAATTTTTCGCTATTCTGGTTTGACATAAAGATAGCCAACGCCTCTGATGGTCTTGATCCGATCTTTCTCGTCAGCGGTCGGGCCAAGCTTACGGCGTAGATTGCTCATATGAACGTCGAGACTGCGGTCATCATAGGAAAGCCGACGCCCAAGAACCTTAACAGCGAGATCCTGGCGCTCTACGACACTGCCGGCTGCACGCATGAGGTTCTCGAGAATGCTGAATTCGACTTCAGTAAGGCTGAGGTCTACTCCCGCTCTGGTGGCAGTGCGCGTATTGCTTTCGATATAGATTTCGGCAATTTCAACATGAAACGGCTCTTTGGTCTGATCGCTGACTTCGGGTGAGAGCCTTCTGAAGACAGCTTTGATACGGGCTACAAGTTCGCGGGGGCTGAACGGCTTGGGAAGATAATCGTCGGCTCCGAGTTCTAGGCCAAGAATGCGGTCAACCTCATCGCCTTTGGCGGTCAGCATGATCACCGGAATTTTCGAAAACGACCGGATGCTTTTGAGAACTTCGAGACCATTTAGTTCTGGCAGCATGACGTCGAGAATGACGAGATCGTAGTTGCCGTTCCGGGTTTTTTCAAGGCCTGCAACCCCGGTATGGGTGCAGAAAGTTTCGAATTTTTCGGCAGAGAGATATTCCTGCAGGAGCTCACAGAGTTCGGTATCGTCGTCGATTATCAGAATGCGTTTCACTTGTTTCACCTCGTGTATGACTCACTTCTAATTCTGTCCAATCCAGGCAAGTTTTGCAACCAGGCCCTCTTCTCTCCGGGTAAAGAAATGTAAAGAATCTGGGCTGGGGCTTAACGCTTCTTTGCATTGTCTTAACAGCATCTGAACGTAACTTTCATTATAGTTAGGTTAACGAAGAAATTCGGAGGTGCCAAATGAAAAAGCAGTTATCACTCTTTATTCTCTCAGTGTGTCTCATTGCCGTTACTCTGGTTCTTTATTCTGCCGAAATCGACAGTCAGGCTGGCGCAGGTCCGATGTTCGCACCGATGGGTCCCCCACCGCAGCATGGTCATGGCGGGCCGGGCCACCCCATGATGTTCAACAGCATCGGTTTTTTCAAACTGATCGACGAACTTGATATTTCAAATCCTCAGTTACTGCAGCTTCGCATGTGGTTTCAGAAGAATGAAAAGATCATGAAATCTGGAAACAGACGCCATCTGATGTTCAAGAAACTATCTGACCCCACCCTGACTGAACCTGATGTCAGAAAAATCGCGGCAGAAGAAGCAAAAGCTGTAGAAGAATCGATAATTACACATTTCCGACAGATGCAGGAACTGCGCAAAATTTTGACCGAAGAACAGTTCAAAAAGCTGCATGAAAGGCCGCAGCCTCCAAAATTCCGGCATGGCAACCCTCGTGAACAACCAGAAAATGCTGACGAAAGCTGTGAAAAGTAAGTTGGGCAAATATTTCATTATCCATAGCAGGAGGAGTTTATGAAAAAGACATTTATTCTCATCGCTCTGTTGCTGGCATTCTCGCCAATTACTCAAGCTGCAGAAACAGCAGACACAACGACAACCGCTGAACCGGTAAGTTTTATCGGTAGCTGGGGTGCTCCTGATGATTCGGCTG
>CAZPCO010000160.1:0-7358 GCA_964585025.1 uncultured bacterium
TGAGGCTTTGAGACGGTTGGCAGCAAGAATCTCCATTTTGAGCATTGAATCGGAAGAAAACATGGAGTCGGTAAAGTCAGCATTGAGCATGACGATCGCTGATCTCTCAAGCGACAGTTCTTCTGAAAGCCGCTTAAGAAAGCTTTCGAGTCTTGCGGTGAAGTCGCTGGTTTCAGAAAGAATGTTTGAGATATTGTAAAGGCTGGCAAGTTCGCGCCTGTTGTCTTCTATGGTTGATAACAGGTTTTCTTTTTCGATGAGAATTGCAATAAGAGTGTCGACTGAACTGAGCTTTTCAAGATCAGCACTGGTGAAAGCACTCTGACCCGGTGCCCGGTTCAGGTTCATGACGCCTATGACCTTGCGGTGAATCGTCAGCGGCGCAGACAGGAACGAGCCTGAGTCTTCCTTGCGGCTGAGCGGCAAATGACTGTTTTTGCGATCGCCTGTATTCTCAGACAGTATTGCCTGGCCGGTGGAAAATACCTGCCCGGAAATGCCGTGATTAACTGCAATCCTTGCGACGGGACCTTTGCGCGAGTTTCGCTTGAGACCCGGATGATGAGCCGAAACATAAAGCTTCAGGCAACTTTCTTCCTTGTCAAAAACCATGATCGACCCTGAGCTCGAATTCATAAACTGCACTGTTTCAGCGATAATGGATTCGATGAGCAGATGAATGTCGGTGGTTTCAGCAGTTTTTATAGCCAGTCTGGAATGGAACTCCAGGGTTCTGGCATGCTCGATATCGGTCATTTTGCTGGTCCTTTGAATCTGAGTGAGAAAACCGTGAGGTCGTCATGAGCTTCGGCTTCGCCTCGCCAGCTTTCTACTGAAGAAATAAGGGCTTCGACAGTCTGTCTGGCAGTGAAATCCGGGCTGGAGCCAAGAAGAAAGCTGACGCGTTCGGACCCATACATCTCTTTCGTCGGCGAACGTTCTTCGGAAAGGCCATCAGTATACATGACAAAGGCGTCACCGGGTTGCATCGTAAAAGGCGCTTTGTGATAAAGGCCCTTTTTCATCACGGGTATGCCCATGGGAGGGCCGCTTTTCGACTCGATCAGCCGGCATTGTGCCTGAAGCCTTACCAGCAGAGGTCCATGCCCGGCGGAAGACATTTCACAGGCTCCGGTTTGCGGGTCAATGGCGACCAGCTGCATGGTAACGAAGTGGTAATCATCGAGTTGTGTGCAGAGCTTTTCGTTGGTTTTTTCAATTATCTGAACCGGATCACTGCAATCCTGAACCACCGACCAGATGATCATTCGGGTTACCGCCATGAGTATTGCCGCCGGCATGCCTTTACCAGCCACGTCGCCAAGTACGGTCAGTATTCGTCCATCATTGAGACTGAAGAAATCGAAAAAATCGCCGCCTATCATTCGAGCTGGAATACTCTGGCCATAGACTTCAAGGTTTTCATGAATTTCTGAGAAATTTCGTGGCATCAATGAGGTCTGGATTGCCTTGGCATCGTTCAGCTGATGTTCGAGAATGCGCTTTTCACTTTGTTCAGCCTGGTATTTGACGTTTTCCAGGGCGGTAACGACCAGGTGGGCAATTGCTTCGAGCAGTTGCTCGTCCTGGGCAGTGAAAGTCAGTCCGTTGGTTTTATTGTTGACGTTGATTACCCCTATTACCCGCCGCCCTTCAGGCCCACGATTGGTTATCAGTGGCACCGACAGCAGTGAACGATTGAGATAGTGTTCGAGAGATCTTTTTTTGAACACCCCTTCGGCCTCAATATTGTCGATACGATATGATTTACCCAGCTGAGCGACGTAGCCCGAGATTTCAGCACCAATCGGAATTTTCGTTTTATCGATAATTCCAGCCGGAAGCCCCAGCCCCTTTTTGATTTGCAGATATTTGCCCGACTCATCGACCTGCAGGTATGAAATTCGATTGACCTTCAGAAGGCGTTTGATGATCATCAGCATTTCGTCGAGCAGGTTGTCGGTGTTGGAAAGTCTTGAAATTAGGGCTTCGAGAGCTTTGATCGTTTCAAGTTTTTCGGCATAATTACCGGCGACCTGCAGCGAAGCGCTGATACCATTCAAAAGAATCGGCATCAGCTTGGTGAGATCTTCTTCTGAAAGAGGCTTGTTATCTTGAGAGTCAAAGAGTACTACTCCTCCGAGGGATCTCATTGGCATAAAATCGGTAGTTGAAGTTATTGCCTGAGGGGTGGTTGCAAGTGGAAGCACATATCTGATCGGCAGCTTGTATGCGCCGCTGCGATTGTCGAAGGCAGCGCCTTCGTTGATCGCTTCGGTAATTGGGCCTGGTGAAACGATCAGTTCGCCGAGATTGAGCCCGGCGGGAAGGGGAGCTCCGAGGTAGTTCGAGATGGTAAGTTCTGAGGTTTCGCGGGAAAAAGTGAGAATTGCTCCTGAATACTGGCCAAACAGGTAGTTCAGGCTCTCAACCAGCTTGTAAAGAATGGCGTTTGTGTCTACCGAGGAGTTGATGGTATTGCAGGTCTGGTTGATCTGTTGCAACATGCGTCCATGCACAGCTTCTTTGCGCAGCTGGTAAAAATGGCTGAAATAAAGCCCCAGTTGATTGGCAAGCATTGGGATAAGCTTGGAATTATGACTCACATGGCGGTGAACCTGGCGACTCGAAGCTGCAACTCCAAGATGGCCGTAGGTCACGCCACCCGCCTGGCAGGAGAAAACGAGCGGAACCGGAGAATTGACCGGGAAATCTCCGCGACCGGCCTTGATGATAACTCTGGAAACGATTGCCTGTTCCTGGCTCGGGTCATGATATTGTGCCGCATCGATCATTTCAGAAAGAGGTTCGATAAGCTCTTCATTTTCATTGACGGCGACAACCGAAATCTGATGGTAATAACCTGGTCCGGCGTGCTGTATCACAAACGCCGCATAAAGATTGAATTCACGCAGCAGTTTTCTTAGAAAGGCTTCTATTGCCGGCCGGTCGTCTTCAAACCAGAGTTCAGCCTGCTTTCTTTCGCTGCCCGGCGTGCCGGGGGGAAGCGCGTCGACCCTCTTGCCATTGTTGAGAAGGGATTGTACTTCATGAAGAAAATTAAGCAGGTAGTCAGGGTTTTCCTGAGGCTGGGGGAGAAGATGAAATGGGTATTGAAATCTGCTGCAGATGCGTTCTGTAAGACACTCAGAGAAAACCTGCCAGTCATGAAAAGGGTATTGCAGCTGGTTGCCTATCAACATGAACACGTCTGCAAGATGAGAATTGCCGGAAAAATAGGGGCTGACGATAATCTGGCAGTGTGTATCTGCAATGGTGCGGTTGATGGTTGGTCGGGGCGACAATTTCTCATCATAAGCAGCCAGTTCGAAGAATTCGTTGTTGTCGAGGCTTTGGGCCAGACCGCTCGCGATGTACCGCCAGGTATTGTCCTCGCCGGTGTAAAATCTTATTGCCAGACCTCGATAGTCGGTAAAATCGCGCAGAAAGGCAAGATGATTATCCGAAAGATCGGAAAATTCAGCGAGATTTTCGATTTCATTGAGGGCATTCAAAAAGGCAATATTCAAGAAAAGCTCCGTCCGGGGCGATTGATTGATGCGATTATAATCTTTTCCAGAACGCAATTCAACCGATGTGCAATCAGAAAAAAACTAATGAAAAATTTGTCGGTATAATATATGATTTCTATTAAGTGAGGTTAAGTTATGAATGCACGCAATGCAATATTGGCGCTTGTTCTCTCTGGTGGGGTGGCCGCAATGGTGGCAGCCGCAGACCCGTTTGAAGAAAAGAAGGTCTACCTTAATTCGCAGGCAGGAAAGAGCGTATCCTCAGAAACAGCCAAGACTGTGAAAGGCACCGTGCGGGTCGATACTTCCCTGAATGTCAGAAGCGGTCCCTGGGGTACGATAATCGGCAGCCTCAGAGAAGGCAATCAGCTCGAAGTGATCGGTCGTGAAGGTGCCTGGTATAAAATCAACTACAATGGTAAAACCGCATACGTACATGCCAACTACGTTGAAACTCCAGGCAACCCGGCAGGAAAGACACCGGTAATTTACCCCTGGCAGGAATCCTCAAGTTCGAGCAGCAGCTCGTCTAACAGTGGTTCGACTGGCGCGTGGGGTTCAGCGCCCTGTTCCCCGATGCCATCGCGCGCAAGTTCAGAGTATGGCATGCGTATACACCCTACCAAAGGCACACGCAGTATGCATTACGGCATAGATTTGCCTGTTCCGAACGGAACCCGCCTTAATGCGCTTGGCGACGGTACCGTTGTCGCTGCTGGTTATGAATCGGGTGGTGGCCGCTACGTCAAGGTTCGCTATGACAACGGCTATGAATCTTTTTACTGCCATCTTAGAAGCTATTCAGTCAAACAGGGGCAGCGCGTCAGCAAGGGCTCTGAAATTGCCCGCTCAGACAATACCGGCATTTATACCACCGGTGCTCACCTGCATTTTGAACTCAAGAAAAACGGTCAGCACATCAACCCAAGATCCGGCGGCATCCCGCTGCCTTGACAACAGGAAGAAAAAATGTTGAAAAAGTTCATCGTTCTGGCATTCTGCGCGTTACTTTCGATTGCCGGTCATGCCCAGGAAACTGCAGGTGTGGCATCTGGGTCAGAGTTCAAGACCATTAATGGTCTTATCTATCATAAGAGCATGTTTGAGGCCACGCCCTCTGTCGATTATCTGAAGATTCCCTTCGGCCGCGAAGAAAACAATGTCGGAGGCCAGGATCAGGATTCAGAAACCAATGCCGCGTCATACGGTGTTCCGTGGGCATTTCGTATGGTTGATGGTGGCAAAGTATGGGTTCTCGATACCCTTAACAGAAATTTGAAACTGTTCAGGCAGGATGGCAGCGTTGAACGCACCGTTTCGATCGCTTCGTTCGGTCAGATGGTGATTGATTTCGCTATCGCTCCTGATGGCAGAATGGCTTTTCTCAACAACGTTGAAGGATTCATTTATCTGGTTGATGCCAAAGGCGAAAAAGTCTCTGAAATAGAAGGTTTTGGCGGCGCCAGGGCGATTGAATTCGGAAAAAACGGTGAGCTGCTGGTTAGCCATCCCGTAATGCAGGCTGTTCTTCGTTTCGAAGCCAATGGCGAACTGAAGGAACAGGTGGTCGGCGATCAGGGGTTAAGCCTCTTTGCCAATGCCGAAGGCCAGCTTTATGGTCTTGAAATTCGTGAGCTTGGTGCCGATCTGTATAGCCGCACCGTCGCTTCACCAGCCGCAACCCTGGTTTTGTCTACATACCCCTATGAAGAAGGACACCCTGGGGTGACTTATGCCGGTGGAGAGATAATCGGCCAGGATGCTTCCGGAAACATCTACTTCAATCTGGTAGCCTGCCATGAAATGGGCCAGATTTTTCGCGAAAGAATTTACCGGTGTTCTGCCGATGGCAAAAAGACTGGTGAACTGGATATTCTCACCATGCCACACCTGGCGCCAGATCTTCCGCGTAAGCGGGTAGTCTGCCCCGATGGTCGGATTATGAGTTTCTACCCGGAAGAGAAGAACTACGTTCTCTGTACTTACACGATTCCCTGATCGCAAAACGAAAAAGGGCCGTCCGCAAACAAAGGGCGGCCCTTTTTTGTTGCCACTGGAATGTACCCCGCATATGCTTCTCTAATCTGGTTTGTGTACGTTTTCTGATTAAAAGGGGTTGAAATTTGAAGAGAATGGTGATATGATTGAATTTCCAATATTGAATTATGAAAGGTGATCGTCATGGCTAATACTAAATCAGCTGCTAAAAATGCTCGCAAAGCCGCCCGCCGCCACACTCTGCGGGTTAATGTCAAGTCCGAACTCAAGACCCTCCGCAAAAAGGCTCTTACCGCTGCCGAAACCAAAAAACCGGTTGCCGAAGTAGCTGAAGCAACCAAGGAAGCTATCAAAAAATTTGCCAAAGCAGCTTCCAACAATATTATTCATCAGAAAACCGCTTCCAGAAAAATCAGCCGCCTGATGAAGGCTGTCAATAGACTGCAGAAGTAAAAAACAGTTTTTAACTGATTCGACTGTTAGCCATTTATCCGGAAACATGCGTTTGCATGTTTCCGGTTTATGGCTTTAGGCTGGTTTGTCGGTTAATATGCCTGCGATAAAAGCCTGCAGGGTAACGCGTGTGTCTGGAGCCCCGGACTTCAGATTCAGATCGGTATCGAGCATTGCCGGCCAGGCTTTGATCAGCTCGTTGTATGAAAAATTGAGCGCCAGGTGCAAATTGCGCAGCTTTGGCAGACTTTTTAAGCCGGTTGCCTTGACGATTGCTTCTGGCATTTCTTCGGCCAGGCTCTGGATTTCGGCGATGATATTTTTCTTTTCCTGGTTGGCTTTGAAGTCGGATTTGTCGGCAAGCTGCCGGTATTTTTTCAGCAGCTCAGTGACTGGCGCAAACAGGTCAGGGCGATCAAGAATCATTTCGTGAAAGAGTCTGAATTCACGGAGTTGTTTGCAGAGCATAAACCAGAGTTTCTGGGGCGCTTCCCCCCTGTTGATAAGACTTTCAATGCAGCGCAGACATTTGACCGGATTTCGCCGTCCAAACAATTCGAGAAAATCGAACACCGTGTCTTGCCTGAGATAGGCAACTCCGCCTCTGACTTCAGCAGTTCCGATTTTACCTCCGGCACAGCCCAGTGCCAGTTTGGTGATTTCCTGATGCAGCAGGGCCAGGTCTGAACCGGCCAGTTCGATAAGTAGATCGGCGGCCTCTGCGGTTATTTCGGCACCAAGTTCAGCTGTTTCGCGTTTTACCCAGGCTCCCATCTGGTTGGCAAACGGGGCCCAGAAGTCGATGCGATCTGACTGTTGTTTGAATTTTGCTGCGATTTCGCTGCCGATACGGTTGTCGGCGACTGAGAAGACGATGAAAGAATCGGCTGGAATGCCGCCCTGCTGCAGTCGATCGAGAAAATCTTTGCGCTGTTTAGCGGGGACAACATCGATTTCCTGGATGTAAAAGAGTCTCGGGCTGGGGTTGAACGAGAAACTGAACAGCAGATTAAGGGTCTCGGGCAGTTCGCGGGCGTTGCTGATGACTCTGGTTACATTTTCGGCCTGAAATTCGGCAGGAACCAGATATCTGGCCATCATGCCAAAGGCCTTTTCCTTGAGAAAGGCTTCCGGGCCTGAGAAAACCAGCAGCGGCGTTATCAGTTTGCCGGTTTTTAGAAGCTTTTCAAGGGTGATTGCATCCATGTTGGTAGCGAAGCGCAGCAACCCGGATTGAAGGGTTGCTGCGCCGGCCGATCAGTAGTGATTTTTCATGAACGCCAGATAAGCGCTTACTGAATAGTGGTAGTCGATTTTTGAAATCAGTTCAAAGGGGGAGTGCAGGCTCAAAGTGCCTAGTGAGATATCGACAAC
>CAZPCO010000161.1:0-6101 GCA_964585025.1 uncultured bacterium
TATTTTTGAGAGATTATTACTGGGGGCCTTCTCTGACTTCGAATCTTCTCTGACCGTTCGTTTATCCGGTTTCATCTAAGTGTCCTTGTTTCCTTCAATGTCTTACGGATTAACAAACATCTTCGTCGATTCTTACTCAGTTCGTTCCCCCGGGCGGCTTTACCACCCCTGAGATTTCAGCGCATTCAGCAGGCTACCTTCTAGAGTTACACCCCCTTTCTTTAGACACCTGGCGAATACCAATTGCCAAAATCCTTAGTCCGAGACTATAGTTGCGAACGCATAAATTGTCAAGCAAAATTTTTAAAAAATATTTTTGACAATTTTCAATCGGCTGCAAAATACCAACCATTGAGCAAATTCTCAAAATTTGCTGAAAAGCTCGGTCCAGACCATTGTATAATCATAGTCTCCTCGAAAACCCCGACCAGCTTTAACCGGTGGCGAACCACCCACCGATCTGAAAGCGTCCCCGTCGAAGTCACACTGCGTAAATCCGACCCGCAGGCGAGTATCTGCGGCCAGCCGATAACGATCTTCCATAGTCATCATGTGCAGCGATGGGTCTGATATGCCAAGATTGTTAAAGGTATCGTAAGGAGAATTCTGCATCACATAACCGACCGGAACGACACCATCGGCATTACCGGCAAGATGGTGAGCCAGATTGTTGCGGGCGTGATCCTGCATTTCCCGCAAAAAATCAGCGGCAACACGGAAATAGTGCCGACCAACCGGCTGGTATTCAATCTGAACTTTCATATCGCTCATGTTTATCAGACCATTTTGAAACCAGCCGTTTCCTCTGGCTATGTCTTCATAAGGAGTTTCGGGTGAGTCGCTGTAGCGGCGATCGAGAGAAAGCGCGTATCCCCCGGCAAACTCATCGTTACCAAAATTGAAAGCCAGGCGGGCAGACAGCGGGCGACCTGTTTTCCAGCTCAAGGCTGCATGGCCGGCAACCCCATCAAGATCGATATCAAGAATACCAGCACCGGCAGGAGCAGCAATATCAGCCCGATATTCGGTCAGAGCCACAGCAAGATCAGCAGTCAAAGCCCGCTTTTTGCCAAACCCAAGCATGCACCCGGCTTCAAGATCGCGACGCCGGTCACTTTTCTGTTCACCCAGGCCTGTTCCAAGTTTGAAGGTGGCAGGAATTCTGCGATTGATCAAATTGGGGTTGTCCTGGGCAAAAAGATTCACATAACCTTTGCCCGAGTCGAATTCACGCGAGCAACCCAGATTGAAAACACCTCTGAAATCAACGTTGCCATCGTCACGATAAGAACCACGATGTCGGTCATAAATATATTGCATCAGCAGTGAGTATTGCGCAGAATCGCGAACATAGCGCATCGCATCGAAATCCGCATTGAGCAGCAGACCGTGACCAGTCTGCAGCATGCTGCGACCAAGCAGAAGACGGTCATTATCGACAATCAGGCGCGAGATTTCGAGGAACGCACAATCAACATTCATGTCGCCAGCATTTGCGCTGCCGACTCCACCGAGGCCAAAAACCCCACCTCGTTGCGATGCGGCGGCGGTGACCGCGTCATTGCCGCGATTCAGCAATCTGAATCGGGTGAAAATTTTAATATTGTCATCTATCTGAGCGGTGAACCTCAGACGAATCTGAGATTCGGTAAGGCTGTTATTGCTGTTTCCGGGTTGCTTTCTGCCGGAAAAAGCATTGCGGGCATGATCGTCGCGATGGCTTTTCCAGGAATGCCTTACCAGCCAGTCGCCGGTCATTTTAACCTTTTCTTCAGATCTGGCGGCTTTGTCGACCGCTGCTATTTCAGCCCTTAAGCGGCTGACTTCCTCGCGCAGCAGTTCTTTACGATTCTGGGCCAGCTCTACCCGCAGACCAAGAAGACCCAGTTCTTCCGTCAGTTCGTTCTTCAGATAATCGATGTTATTCAAGTCTTCGTCGGAAACTGCCGGCGAATCAGCAGTTATCTGCTCTTCCAACCGAGCCATGGCACGAAACACCGTCATCGCGAGTTCATAGCGAGTGACTCTACTGCGGCCGGAAAAGGTTTCGGCGGCGACGCCCGTTATTATACCCTTATCGGCAAGGCTCTTGATTGCAGATATAGCAGGATGACCCGCAGGAACATCACTGAATACGGCCCCGGAAACGGGCAACACCCCGATAAGCAAGCAGCATATCAACAATACGACAAAGTAACGCATATTCACAGCCTTTGCGATTTTTAAGACAGGCTAAGGCGTACATTGGCGCATGTCAAGAAATTCAGACTGCCGGCGGCAATTGCCGATCGAAAAACGTCATTCGGCCAAAGTCCTGAAGCGGTATGACAACTACAGTTTTGAACAAATCTCTGTCTTTTCGTTGCGATTGCTTCGCTGCGCTCGCAATGACATATGTCACAGTGAGGAGTAAGGCGACAAAGCAGTCTCATTCTCCACCATCGACCTCTTTTAACATATGATGACAAAATTGACGGTTTACAAAAAGCTCAAACGGCTGTTATCCGTGTCAATCCGTGTTCATCCGTGGGAAACGGCCTGCAGATTCTGGCCTGATCAGAGGTTTAAGTCGCGGTGAATCCGTGAAGTGGAAATACGGTCGCTGGTAATCTCTTTAAAAAGAAACTCAGCAAAAGCAACTGAGCGGTGCCGGCCGCCAGTGCAACCAATACCGATCTGCAGTCTGGTTTTTGGTTCACTGATGAACAGTGGAATCTGAAATTCAATAAAATCTTTCAGTTTCTGGGCATACTGTTTCGCGGTATCGGTGGCAAAAACATAGTCGTAAACTTCTTTGTTGGTGCCGTTGAGAGTTTTCAACTGAGCGATATAAAAGGGATTTGGCAGAAACCTGACATCAAAAACCAGATCGCAATCAAGTGGTACGCCATGCTTGAAACCGAAGCTGACGAAAACAACCGACATGGCCCGTGGCCCAACGAAGCCCTGTGCGAACTTGCGGATTTCTTCCTGAAGTTCGCGGCCGTTCATACTGGTGGTATCGATTATGTAATCGGCCTTTTCTCTCGTTGTTTCAAGCAGTGAGCGTTCTTCGAGAATGTCGTCGATCACCCGGCCGCCACGATTGAGCGGGTGCTTGCGTCGGGTCTCAGAAAACCGTCTGACCAGAGAATCTTCTGAAGACTCAAGATAGAGAATGCGAACATCGACGTTCATCTTTCTGACTTCTTCGATGGCTTCGAAAAGTTTTCTGAAAAAACTGCCGCCACGCGCGTCGATGACAACGGCAATCTTCGTCAATCGACCGTTAGATTCGAGACATATCTGAATGAACTTGGGCAACAAGGTCGGCGGTACGTTGTCCATGCAGAAATAGCCGGAATCTTCGAAAAAATGAGAGGCCGTCGATTTGCCGGCCCCGGAAAGGCCGGTAATGATTATCAGTTGCAGTGGTGTAGTCTGTTCCATGAGTCTAACCTATCACATCGAGAACCAGGCCGCGAATGTCGTCAAGACTGGCGAGAAGATCTATCGCTTTTCCTTCGGAAAGGGCTTCGCGGGTCAGAGCATTCACTTCGCTCTCCACAGACTGCACAGTCTGATAGACCTTCTGTTCGCCGTCTTTCTTCGCTCCGAATTCTTCTTTCAACGAGAGAAATTCATCTTTGATTTTCTTCAGGAACAGCTTAACCGACTCCTTGTAAGAATTCAACAACCCTTCTTCGGGATTGCGGATGAATTTTTCACCGCGAGCTTTAACGACTCCGATCAACTCTTTCATGTCGCCATTGAAAGCCTCAAGGTGCGCTTCCTTGAGAGTGGCGCGAAAATTGCCGCCAGAGGTCGAGGCAGTGCCAACAGGTTTACCGGCACCGCTTTTTGTATCGATGTTTCGGTTGTCGATTTTAACCGGCATCAGTCAATACCACAGAGAACGACTTTGTTGCGGCCGCTGCCCTTGGCTTTGTAAAGGGCGTTGTCGGCCTTCTGGATCAACTGATCCTTGTTGTCGGCATTGAGCGGGAAACCGGCGACTCCGATTGAAATCGAGCACTTCACCGAAGGCTGACCCGGCATTATCGACGGGAAGTCGAAGTGAGCGACATCTCTTCTGATACGTTCAGCCACAATCTTGGCATCAGCCTGGGTCGTTTCAGGAAGAATGATGGCAAACTCTTCACCGCCGTAGCGGGCGGCGATATCGGTGTTACGGACATTCTTGCGGAGAATTTTGCTGACTTCCTTGAGGATGGCATCGCCCTGCTGATGGCCATAGTTATCGTTAATCGGTTTAAAATGATCTATATCGCACATCAGCAGCGAAATTGTCGAATTATAGCGCCGGCTGCGGGCTACTTCCTCTTCGAGGCGCATCTGGAAATATCTGTGAACATAAAGCTTGGTTATTGAATCGGTAATTGCCAGCGAATACAGTCTGGCGTTCTCGAAGGCAATAACTGCCTGTGAAGCCAGGGTTGCAAAGAATTCGAGGTCGTTTTCGGTGAACGGCTGGCCGTTGATCTTGGCACCAACTTTGATAACACCGTACAGCTCGCCCTCTTTCAACATTGGAATATAGACAGCAAAGGGAAGATCACGGTTTACAGTCGTATAGGCCTGGTAACTGCGCCCCGAGATTTCCTGGGCAAAAATAGGCTTTTTCTCTTTTTCGATGGTGGTCATAGCCCAGGTTTCGGCTGAATTTTTCTTCAGTTCATCGACATCGGCGCGGGTAATACCCTTGAAAGCTTTCACTTCGAGCTCGGGTCGCTCATCTGAAAACAGCATCAGAACGCCCTTATTTGCCCAGACAGTTTCAAGAAACATATCGATCGAAATAGTTATGAGGCTGTTCAGATCGAGGGTTGAACTGAGAACCTTGCTTGATTGCTGCAGAGTCATCAGGTTGAACACTTTGTGATCGAGCTCATTTTTCGTCGTTTCAGAATTTTCGAACAGCATCGCGTTGTTGATCGAGGTGCTGGCAAGGCCGACAACGGCCTGGATAAGCTGAAAATCTCCGGCTGTCCAGGCACCACCCTTTTTATCGGTCAGAAGCAGCAGTCCGACAAAATGGTCTTTGATACGCATCGGAAACATCAGCCTGATGCGCCGCATTTCATCTGATTCGAACTCGGCTACAAGCAGGTTCATTTCCTGGTCGGTCGGGCGCCAGTAGCCGTCATCAGAAAAAATTCTTGCAAGAATCTGGTTGTCTGAATAAAACCTGAATTTGGCAAACAATTCAGGCGAAATGCCGATCAGATCTTTAACGCTGACCAGGTCGGTCTTTTCGTTGTAAAGCATTACCCCGGCACCGCTCAAGCCGAGGCGGTCGGTAAATATGGTAATGAAGTTCCTTACCAGGGTATCGACGTTGAGGCTCCCGCCCATCGACTGGCTGCCATAATAGAGGATCGACAGAGAATCAACCTTCTGTTCAAGTTCTTTGTTAATCTCACTGATCCTCTTCATATAATCTTCAATTGCGACTCTTGATTCAATCAGACTGCCGACAATTTTGGTAAAACTCCCCTGCACCTCTTCGAGATCGCTGAGTCGGAGATCTTCCAGGCCTTCGCTCAGGTCGCCATCGGCAACCTTGTCAGCAATATCGATAAACTTCTGCAGTGGTTTGAGTATCTTCTGGGTAATGCTCAGATGCACAAAAACGATTGATACAAGGCCGACAGCAAGCACCAGCAATGGTCTTCCCGGTATTCCGACCAGCGCAAAAATCCCATATACCGCCAGCCAGAAAACAACCAGCAGTAAATCAAGCTTGATCGCAATATTCAGTTTCATTCTGTTCATAAAACTCACAATCGGGAAGCAATAATCAAATCAGTTCAGGTAAACGTTTCTGCAATTCTCCGAGGATTCTTTTCGAAACGCAGCCAGGTTCTCCCTCTGCGTCAACAACAATATATCTTTCTGGTTCTCCGGCAGCTACTGCATCATAGCCTTCGAGAACACGCCGATGAAAAGCCAGAGTTTCCGATTCCATGCGGTCGAGCTGCTTTTGCCCACCGTGCTGCGCCCGTACCAGACCTTTTTCAGGATCGATTCTTAATAGAACGGTTACATCAGGCAGAAAACCAGGCAAAAAAGCCTCGTGAATGCCACGAACCTTTTCAGGC
>CAZPCO010000161.1:6111-7352 GCA_964585025.1 uncultured bacterium
ACGCGCATAACCCTGGTATGCCATGCTCGAATCGAAATATCTGTCGCAAAGCACCGTTTTGCCCGAACGCAGTGCCGGCAATATCACTTTGCGCAGATGCTCACACCGCTGAGCCAGCATCAAAAAGAGTTCGGTTTCGGCTTCAAGATTACCACAATCTTTGTCCAGCAATACCGACCTGATGCGGTCGCCGGCAGGAGTTCCGCCCGGTTCGCGCGTAATGACCGTTTCAATACCGCGCTCGGCAAAATATGCCTGCAACAGCTTGATCTGGGTTGATTTCCCGCTGCCTTCCGGCCCTTCGAATGTGATAAACAGGCTCTGCGTCATCTGAACGGTTTCCGTTTCGTCAGGCTATTTCAAAAAATTCATCGAGTTTGGTGAGCTTGAATACATTGAGAACCTGCTCATTCAGATTGAGAATGCGCAGCTTGCCATTATGCCGGCCAATTTCTTTCTTGATGTAGACAAGCATTCCAAGGCCGGAACTGTCGAGGTAGGCGACTTTTTCCATATCAATTTCGTAGGTCCAGCCGGTTGATTCTATCGAATCCATTATCTCACCCTTGAGATTCTTGACGTGATGAACATCCAGCTCCCCCTCAACCTGGAAGACCTTGATTTTCTTTTCGTTATCAATCTTACACTCTATTTTCACCTGGGCCTCCAATACTCTCCTTAGAATTCAGCAACTTCACCATCTGCAGTCTTACGCGACCACTTCCGGCATCAGTAATGTAATTTACGTGATCCATGATGTTTCTTATTATATAGACCCCCAGTCCACCTTCCTTGATTTCCTTCAGGTTGGGAACCGGAATTTTCTCGGGAACAAAATCTGGATCCTGATAGAAAACTTCGACGACAAAAATCTCAGCACTGGTCTTGATTTCAAGTTCAAAGGACAGGGATTCATTGAATTTATAGGCATGCTTGATGACATTGGTACAAGCTTCGGTAGTCGCCAGCTTGATATCGTTGATCAGAGGGGCATCGAGATTAAGGTGCTGCACGCAGGCGACAATGACCCGGCGAATCAGCGCCAGGGTATCCGAGCTTCCCTTTACCAGCATTCGCATTTGTGTCGAATCGGGAGGCATCTGTTCAATCATCTTCTGTATGCGTTTCTGCAAGTGTACCTTTCTCTGCATGACAAAATTCAGAGCTGGAAAATGCCATTCGCCAACTCGGGTTCTAATAGTAGCATGTTATAACCAACTGAGTCTACTATAACAGATTTA
>CAZPCO010000162.1:0-2067 GCA_964585025.1 uncultured bacterium
TTTCTTCGTATTCGCCGGCAATGTTGATGCCGAGCTTGTTGGCGGTTTCTTCGAGGAAGCTGCCGGTGCCTGCGGCACAGACCTTGTTCATGCGGAAATCGACGACATAGCCATTTCCAAGCGCCGTATATTTGGCATCCTGGCCGCCGAGTTCGAAAATGGTGTCGACGCCGGGTTCGAAATGGCTGGTACCTCGGGCGTGGGCGGTCACTTCGTTGACGACGTCGTCGGCGCCGACGAAGAGGTTGGCTACTTCGCGTCCGGAGCCGGTAGTGCCGACGCCGAGAACATTGACGCGACTGACGTCGACAGTTTCAACGCAGTTGCGCAGGGCTTTTTTGATTGCGACCACCGGCTGTCCTTCGGTGGGAATATAGCGTTTGTAGACGACGCGGCCTTCAGGGGTGATCAACACCAGTTTGGTGGTGGTCGAACCAATGTCGTAGCCCATGTAGACATCGACTTTATCATTGCCGGCGGGCAGACCCTGGGCCTTGCCGCATTCAGCGAACGGATGAAGTTTGAGGGTCAGGGGCTCGGTGCGGACCGCGGCAAAAGCGGCTGAAGCTTTGAGCTGATTGATCTGGGCGGCGGTGATGGCACGACCCTGGTTGCGGCTGATGGCGTTAAGGACTGTTCCGAGGGCGCCGACGCTGGTGTAATGATCGGGTACGCTGACCTTGAGGCCAAGGATGTTTTCAAATGCTTTGCGGGCAAGGAGGTTTGAGGCGTAGCCGCCGATGAAAGCCACAGGAGCCTGCAGTCTGCGGTTGTTGACCAGTGTCGATTTGTAATTTTTGGCGACGCCTTCGTGCAGACCGCTGATGATGTGGCGAATCGGTATGCCCTTGTTCTGCAGATGGATCATGTCCGATTTGGTAAAAACCGTGCAGCGGCAGGCAACGCTGGCCGGGCAGTCAGACTTGCGCCCTTCTTCCATGAAGCGCATCAGAATAGATTCCATGCGCTTTTGCGGGTCGCTGATCGCGTTGAATTCTTCAACGTCTGAGAAAATGCGTTCAGCCTGCTGGTCGATAAAACTGCCGGTGCCGGCGGCGCAGGCTTCATTGAGCTTGAAATCGTCGAGAATGAAGCCTTTGTCTGCTGGAGTGAGAACCAGAAGGGCGGAATCGTGGCCGCCGATCGAGATGGCGGTGCGGGCTTCAGGCATCAGGGCGAAAAGGCCTCTGGTCTGGGCGGTAGTTTCGATTTCGAAATAGGTATCGAGCTCGGTAGCGATTGCTTTGCCGTGCGTGCCGGTGAAGGCAACGCGGGCTATGTTTTCGCGGCCGTATTTGTCTTCTATCTGCCCAAGAATGCGGGCACACAGCTCCAGAGTGCGGCCAAAATGTCTGTGATAAGGCATTTCTTCGATAAAATTGCCTGCGGCATCACAAACGACCGCATTGATGCTGACCGATCCTATATCAAAACCTGCGCTGATTTTTTTCATTTTGCCTCCTGAAACTGAAGAGAGTCTTATATGATACCATTAAAAAGCCCCTCTGGCAAACTGGCCAGAGGGGCTTGAACAGCGAGTCGTGACAGGTTCTCAGTCGCTTTTGTGCCAGCCGTCGTCGAGCAGGTTTTCTGAGGTCGATTTCGGTTCAATCGGCTCAGCGGTCGGGGTAAGCACTTCAGAGGCGGTTGCAGCGGTGTCGGAAGCGGTTTCTGCCGGCCGGGAAGAAGCGGGTTGCGAAGCAGCGGCAGTGCCGCTCGCAGTGGGGTCTTTCCAGAATTTGATGTTCTGTGTGGTGGGGTCACTTGCTGCCGTCGGAATATCAGTGGCGATCGGCGGCGAAAATGGCTTTGGCATCAGGCGGTATGAGCCGTCATAGGAAACCAGCAGATCACCATCGTTGGTGACCAGCGGGCGCATGAACAGGCTGCGGCCGCTTGCCATCCATATACAGCGCGAAGAACCGGTTTCCAGATAGCTTCCATATGTATTACGCGAAAAGAAAGAATCTTTGTGAGTTACGAAGATCCCCTTTCGATGCGGAAAAGCGTTGTATACTTCATCGAGTTCGTGCCGCCAGAGCTGTACGCCTGAACTGACATCGACGC
>CAZPCO010000162.1:2077-7349 GCA_964585025.1 uncultured bacterium
CAGATTCTTTTTATCGAGCAGCAACAGTCTTTCGCCATATTTGGCGGCGCCTGTGAAGCCAGATTGCATGGTTGTTGACCATGAATTGCCGGTCATCAGAGACATGCAGACGATTCGGGAACCTCCGGATGCAAGCATGATCAAAGTTTCATCAAGAACCTGGGCGGCTTTCAGCCCTTTGACCTGATTGCGATACAGTAAGGCGCCGTTGTCCTGATCCATGATCATGATTTCGCCGTCAAAACTTGAAAGAATACAGACATTCTGAATGAACAGAGGAGTATCCTGACTCATTGTCGATTCGGTAGACCAGAGCAGTGAACCGTCTTCCGGGTGCAGAGCCGAGACTTTCCATTTGTCATTTTTGGGGTCACTGCTGCCGTGAATGCAGATAATCACTTTGCCGGCAGCATAGTTAACCAGTGTGTCGGTGAAAACTTTGTCCCAGATGGGTTTGCCGGTCTGAGTGTCGAGGCAGAAAATAGAGTTGGCGGTAGATTGAACGATAAGCCGGTTTTCGCCTGATCTTACCGGTGGGATCTTGAACTGCTCAAGCGCCGCGGCCTCCCATTCGAGTTTAAGCCCGGGAACTGAAAAACCACGGATCATTTTTGCTGAATCGGCAAGAATGACCATGTTGCCGTCGACGATGGGAGAGTAGGGCAGGTAATTCATCTTGACCGACTCGGCTGTGACCTTTCCCTGGCGGTCGAGTTCGAAAAGTTGAAAAACATGCTTGCCTTTGTCGCCGCCCAGCATTATGCACCTGTCGCCAACTGCTGCCGGGTCGGAAAAAATCTTGGCAGAAATTTTTCCTGACCATATTGGGGCAGTTTCCGGCTGGGTGCCGAGAAGGTGAAAAGCAGTGATGCTGACTATGACCAGCAGGATTCCAAACAGTCTTTTTGACATTTTATTCGATAGCTTTCAGGGCGTTGAGAATCATGGCAATGCATTTGTCTGGAGCGATACGGCTGGTATTGAGAACCAGATGGTAATGATGCGGGTCGTTCCAGTCGGTGTCGAAAAAATCGTAGATGAAATTGGCGGCAGCCTCATCTTTGCGTGTCAGAAGTTCTTCAGCCTTCGCCAGATCGAGATTCTGCTCTTTCATGAGGTGTTTCAGGCGATCCTCGCGGTCAGCAACGATTCTGACGTGCAGAGCGTCCTGGTGGTCGCGCAGTATCTGGCTACCACCCCGGCCTAAAATCACAGCTTTGGATTTGACTGCGATGTCCTTGATGACCTGAGTAAGAACTTCGTAATAGTCCTTTTCCTGAAACGAGCTGCGTGGGTAGGTGCTGAAAATTTCGGCTGAATCCCAGTCGAGCGGGCCAATTCCGAAGGGGTGAAATACCATGCCACCCTGGGCTATGCTGGCCAGGGCTTCCTGGAAGAAGACTCCGATGCGGTTATAACTCTGCTGATCGAAGTCTTCGATCTGGTCTTCTTTTTTGCCCATTTTCTGGGCTATTTCGTTAATAATCTGCTGATCGTAGCACACATAACCAAGCGCTTCGGCGAGCTTGAGCGCAATAAAAGTTCCAGATGCACCGATCTCTCGTGAAATGGTAATTACCGGCATCTGATCCTCCTTGTAATTTGACCTTGAGGCTATTCTAAGCCAAAACTCCACCACCGTTCAATATGTTACAAAAAATAAATAAAAAATTGGTTAAGCATTCTTATAATTTCGCCGATGAATCATTTGTAGAAAATTACAAGGAGGAAGGCAAATGGTTCACCCAGGGATGGTCGGAATTACAGAATTAATGATGGATGAAAGTTTTCTCTGCTGGATGGAACAGCAATCTGATGATTTGCTGGAAAATCTGACCACTTTCGAAATTTTCAATCTTTTTCAATCGGTTCAGTAAGCTATTAACAGATCGGGAAATCCCGATTTTTTCTTTTTAGGCAGTTTCAGCGTTCTGTCAGGAATCTTTTGAAGGCTTCCCGGCTTCTGCTAATTTTTCTGCATGGTTCGGAAGCGTTGAAATCGCAGATTCTGATATTTTCAAAATCAAGATAGGCCTGCATTCTTTCGATCGTTGCCGCACTGACCCGATGTTCCAGTCTGCAGGCTTCCTGTTGCGCGAAGTCTTCCTGAAAAGCCAGCACTTCGGTCAGAAACCTGGCCAGAGTTCGGTGATAACCGCTCAATGCCCTGATCGTATTTTCGCCTTCAAGGGTCAGGGTTACCGGCCGGTATGCCTGGTAATTGATGAGGCCACGCTCAGCCAGACGCTGCAGCGCGCTGGTTACCGAAGATCTTTTACAACCCATGCGTTCGGCAATATCGGAAGTGCGAACTGCTCCGAATTCACGCTGCAGGTCGGCAATCTGTTCGAGATATGATTCAAGTGCTCCTGAGACACGTTCTTTCATGTCAACCTCCTGAACAGTTGCTGTTTTTATTAGGGCAGGCGCTGCAGGTCGCACAGGTGCTGCACTGCCGGCCGGTGAAGGTGTTCAATAGAGTTCTCAGCAGATACCACCCGGCCGCCATGCCTGCCAGGACGATGGTGATTGCTTCGCCGGCAGTTCCCTGGCCGGTAATGGCCTCTCCGATCTTCAGGGCAGCAAAGCTGACGACGTAGGCTATCACCAGATATACCATCAGAGAAAGTGCCGTGAATTTCGTCGAACCGCTTTCCCGCCAGACAACACCCAGGGTTGCAATACATGGTATGTAGAGAAGGGTGAACAGCATAAAAACAAAGGCAGTCAACGGCGTCATGCCGGTTTTCCGCATTCCTTTGCCCAGATCGTGGTCATAAGGCAGATATAAAACGGTCAATGTAGAAACGACCGATTCTTTGGCGAGAAAGCCGGGAATAAGCGAAACGGTTTCCCGCCAGCTGAAGCCAAGCGGAGCCATCAGCGGGTGCATCAGTTTGCCGATTCTCGCCATGTAACGTCCTTCCATCTTTTCTACTTCACGGCGCTGTTCAAGATCGGCAATCATGGTCGAAGCAGCTTCGCTTACCGGCTGGCTTCTAAGAGCCGCCAGTTCTGCCTCATAGTCATGACTGAGCGGGACTTCCCGGGGAAACACGGAAAGAACCCAGATGAGCACTGACCCGGCCAGGATTACGGTTCCGGCCTTTTCGATGAAATGCATCGCCTTTTCCTGTAGCATGTGCAGAACGCTGGTGGTGGTCGGCAGGCGGTAGGGTGGCATTTCCAGAAGAAAAGGGCTGTTGTCTGTGGTTTTGAACAGCAGACTGGTCATGTGCCCGAGAAAGACCAGTACGATCAGATTGACAAAAAACAGGCTGAACATCCAGGTGCTGGGGCTTTCGGGAAAAAATGTGCCGCACAGCAGAACCAGAACGGGCAGACGGGCAGCACAGGTGACGAGCGGAATCAGCAGCATCGTCAGCAGTCGTTGAAAACGGTTGTCGATTATGCGGGTCGCCAGAACCGCAGGCACATTACACCCCAGGCCCATGATCATCGGTATGAAAGCACGTCCATGCAGCCCGATGCTGTTCATCATCCGATCCATGATGAAGGCGGCACGTGACATATAACCTGAATCTTCAAGAATCGCAATCCAGAAAAACAGGATGAGGATGTTCGGGATAAAAATCAATACACCCCCGACGCCATGGATAATGCCTTCGGTTATCAGGTCGCGCATCAGGCTGGGCTGCATATGCGACTCGACAAATTTGCCGGCGATTTCGAGGAGGTGTTCCATCCAGCCCATGGGTATTTCACCGACAGAGAAAGTTGTCCAGAATACCCAGGCCATCATCAGTGCAAACAATGGCAGGCCCAGAAAACGGTGGGTCAGAACCGCATCGAGCTTTTCCTGCCAGGCCGGAATGTTTTTTCCCGGGATGGTAGCACAGATAGAAATCAGTTGTTCGATACGTCGATACCGATCGGAAGCAAGTTCGCAGGCCAGGTCGATGACTTTGAGCGGCTTTTCACGGTCTGCACTCAGCTGTGCTGCAAGTCGGCGGCGGATTTCAAGAATTTCCGGGGCCGATTCAAGAGGTTTCAAGCTGATCAGTTCGCGCAGGGCATTATATTTCTGCAGGGCTGTAGCGTTTTCCCATCTGTTGTTTTGCTGAATCAGAACTTCACTCGCGGCCTGACGCCATATTTCGGGCAGACCAAGCATGTTTGAACAGCATTCGACGTCGATGGTGGCTGGTCTGGCCAGTTGTTCAATCAGCGAAGTGACTCCTTCACCGGTTCTGGCAACCGTTGGAAAAGCGGAAGCTCCGGTGAATGTCGAAAATTTAAGCAGGTCGATCGAGCCACCGGCTTTGGTGAACGCATCGAAACAGTTGAGACTGATTACCGGTTTGACTCCTAGCTCGATGAGCTGGGTGGTCAAAAACAGATTCCGTTCGAGGTTGGCAATATCGACGACATTGATGATAATGCCAGAAGCTGCTTCGTCAAGAGTTTTCAAGACGACTTCTTCTTCGGGAGTCGCTGGTGTCAGCGAGTAAGTGCCAGGCAGATCATTGATGACCAGGCGCATATCGCCGGCCATGGTGATGCCTTCGATTTTCTGCACGGTTACCCCGGGCCAGTTGCCGACGCGGTGACGTTCGCCGGTTATGGCGTTGAAAAGGCTTGTCTTACCGCAGTTCGGGTTGCCGACCAGAAAGACGTTGCGGGAGTTCGGAACATTCTGGTTATTTGCCATCAGCTTTGATCTCGATATCTATCAGGGCTGATTCAGAGCGGCGCAGGCCGACCTGATAGCCACGAATTTCGTAAGTGGTAGGGTCACCCATCGGGGCGCGTTTGATCGCTCTGATGACGGTACCGGGAACAAAACCCATGTCTAGAAGTCGCTGAGCAGTCGGTGACAGGGCGTCGATGTCGCGTATGGTGCCTGATTTGCCTTCGGGCAGATCGGCGAGGCTGTGTGTTGTCGTGACCATAATGCCACCTTTGATATTAGACTATTCTAACAAAATTAGAATAGTCTAATTTTTGCCGTTTGTCAACACAAATCAGCTATAACCGGGCTGACAAATAGCCAAAGCCCGGTTGCTGCGTATGCAGCAAAAATTTCTGGGATTGCTTCTGAGTTCTGATCTTTGCAGCTGCAGGAGCCAGATTGTTTACTATTTGTCGGCAATCGAGGCCGAGATGGCGCGTTCGCTGGCCCAGCCCTTGATGAATTTTATCTGTTCCGACATGGTGCGCGACAGCGGCACGGTGCTGCGGATTATTGTGTAAAGATCATCCTGGGTCAGAGGGGTGCCTCGGTGAAAAGCCTCGATCATCGCAGCCTCGA
>CAZPCO010000163.1:0-7339 GCA_964585025.1 uncultured bacterium
GATAACCGCATCGTCAGCAAAAGCTATGGCAGCTATTTTCTCGCCTCACTGCCCGAATTGCCGGTTATGCGCGGCAAATTTCATGCTCTGGCCGGGATGGCCCGCAAATTCTTTGCCACGGATGAACAGGGATAGAAGAGGAATTCCCACGGATGAACGCGGATGGACACGGATCGATTTTCAGGGGCTTATGCTGCTTCAGTTTTTGGCATTGAGCTGCGTGAAAAATTCGACTAGTTCGGGTTCGTCGCTGTCGGCGGCGATTTCCTGCAGGTTCATACCGGCCTGATTTTTGAGGCTGAGGTCGGCACCGGCGGCGATCAGGCTTTTTACGAATTCCATCGAACCGTCTTCGACAGCGTGCATGAGGGCGGTGTTGCCTGAATCGTCGCGGCGGTCAAGTAGAACGCCATATTCGAGCAGGGTGGCGAGCACGTCGAAATGTTCTTCAATAACAGCCCTGATCAGGGGCGTAGCACCGAAAACACCCTTTATTTCAGGGTCGGCGCCGCTTTCGAGCAGGGCGCGAACGATACGCGGGTTACCAAGATTGACGGCGATCAGGAGTGGTGAGGCTCCCTGGGCTGATTCACAGCGGTGCAGGTCGGAATCCTTTTCGATGAGCATTTCGACGGCGGTGAGGTTGTCCTGCTGAATTGCCTTGAAGAGCAGGGTCATGCCGTTGGCATCGTTTTCATTGATCAGCTGCGGATATTGTTTGATCAGGGTCGAAAGTTCAGGCAGGCGGTTGCTTTCGAGCAGGCTGAGCGCTTTGTCGAACAATCCGGAAACCGGAATGGTGCCGGGGATGTTGTTGATGGCATCGACGAGTTCGACGAGACGCAGCCTGTCAAGGTTATCAGGAAGCTTTTCAAGATAACCGGCAAGATCGGGTAGACTGTTGAGCAGTATTGCAGCGATCGTCAGGCTCGACGACTGCCGGTAATTACTGAGAAGGCCTTCGAGGCCCTGAACATACAATACCGGGATATCGTTGCTTTTGCCGAAACCGGTCAAAAAGCGGCCAAAACCGAAGTTAAGGCGGTTGCGTTTGAGCCGGTCGAAATAGATGCAGGCGTTCTGGGCTTTCTGAACTCTGGCAATGATTTCGGGTTCGTGAAATGACATTGTCCAGGCGAGGCGCGAAAGTTTCAGGGTCAGGCTGGCATTTTCTGCTTCACAGGCCAGCTCAGCGGCAACGGAAGTCATATAGGAGGTCTGAATGCGGTCGAGCACAAATGGCTGCTCTTCTGTGGTCATGAAAAGACTCAGCGCTTCCGGGCCGCGTTCAAGTTTGACCAGGCAGAGAAAATGGTAATATCGCTGCCAGCCGAACATTACCGGGTCGACCGGCGGGGTTGCCAGCAGGCGGGTGCGCATTTCCAGGCACAGTTCAAGCGCGGGCGCATAACTTTCCTGGCCGAGTTGAGTGGCGATCTGTTTCAGGTAGGTTTCAAAAATGCTGGTGTTGTTCATGTTCATTCTTCCAGGTAACCGTGATCGTCGCCATTATTGGTCTCAACACAGCTGACCCGCAGCTTTTCCTTTTCATTCTGTATCCAGTAGCGGCCTGCACATGGGCAGACCGGAGTGCGTCGCAGATATCCAAGCTCCTTGAGCTTTTCGACCGTCAGATTGCTGATATCACCCGAAGTCATTTCGGTCTGACATTGCAGGGCTGCCGCCATTATAACCCGCAGGTTTTCACGGCAACTGGTGCGGCGAATTCGGGTGCGGATATTAGAAAAACTCCATGAAGCCAGAGCAACAAGAATACTGATGATTGCAATGACTATCATCAGTTCGATGAGGGTAAAACCCCGGTTTGTTGGCTTCCGGTTCCCCGGTAGATTATCTGCAGACATGACTAAAAGATAATATACTGTTTTGCGACGAAATTAAACCCCAAAAATCACCGGCGTTACGATTTACGAACAAATTTTGGTGTCGATCTGTTCGACATCTGCCTGATCCTCATTGATAACCTGCCATACATGGCTTTGAAGCAGGGCAAACCAGGGCAATCTGAATCGTCTTCAGGAGAAAAGCCTGATGCCACGGTCGAGCCAGGCAATTTTTTCGTTGAGCTCGGCCTGGACCTCGCTGTCTTCTGATTCGGCCAGGGTCGCTTTCAGACGGTCGCGGGTTTTCAGCATGTGGCCGACGAGGGTGCCGAAGCCCGGCATCTTGAGCGGCTTGATCTTCTTCTGCGATTTGATCGAAATGACTCTGGCATAACCGCCCTCTTCATCCGGGGGGGTAATCAGAAGATCGACCCGGGCTCCTCTGCTTGTGCCCGGCAACTCGTGCGGGGCAAAAGAATATTCGCGGCCTGAACGGTCGGCAACCACTATGATCCGGTCGGCCGAAACGCTTTCGACCAGACCTTTCAGACGTTCCATCTGCATCGCAGACCTCCGTTATTGAGGCCGCAGCAATAAGTGCGGCCTGTTTGATAATTTTTCCAGTTAGTTATACCATATGCGCATGAATAAAATTATGCCTGATTTTGTCAAACTTCCACTCAAAGATCTGCCCTACGTCATTCTCGATATCGAGACAACCGGATTCAAACCCGAAAATTCCGGCATTACCGAAGTCGCGATCATCACGATGCGGAACGGCAAAGAAGAGCTGTTCGAAACTCTCGTCAACCCGGAAATGGCTGTTCCGCCTGAAATTACCCGCCTGACCGGCATTGATGACAGCATGGTGTGTGACAAACCAAAAATGAGTGAACTGGTGCCGATTCTCGCAGAGCTTTTTCGTGACAAAATCTTCGTAGCCCACAACGTGCCTTTTGACTGGTCTTTTCTCGACTATGCCTTCAGGAAACATCTGCGCCAGCCGCTGCGTATGCCGTCTCTTTGTACTCTCCGCCTGGCACGCAAGTATCTCGGGCTCAATTCCAACAAACTCAGCAATGTCGCCAGTCATTTCAATATCAGTCTGATTAACGCTCATCGCGCCATGAACGATACCCGGGCTGTCAAAGACATTCTCTTCGGCATGTTCGACAACCTCGAAAAACACGGAGTCAGAACCGGAGCCGACCTGTACAGCCATAATCTGATTTTTCCCGATTTTCCGCCGGCCCGCTGAACAGTAACCACCAGTTATCATTGCGAGGAGAAAGCGTCGAAGCAATATCAGTGATCAGCTTGCGATTGCTTCAGGGCTCTGCCCTTCGCAATGACGGCTCAGGAATGTCATTGGGGGGAGCGTAGTGTCGAAGCAATCTCAGCGACGGAAACAATCTCAGTGATCAGCTTGCGATTGCTTCAGAGCTCTGCCCTTCGCAATGACGGCTCAAGAATGTCATTGGGGGGGAGCGTAGCGTCGAAGCAATCGAAACAATCTCAATGATCAGCTTGCGATTGCTTCAGGGCTCTGCCCTTCGCAATGACGGCTCAAGAATGTCATTGGGGGGAGCGTAGCGGCGAAGCAATCTCTGCGATGCAGCAATTTCATTTTTGAAGATGGCTGCGGGCTCATTGCACGCCAAACTTTTAGCAGCAGGCAGACTTTTTGCGTCATAATTGTCGCATCATTAATCGTTCAAAAAGCCAAAACTCACTGTTGATGATGTTTGTAAGACTTGGCACGCTTGATGCTAACAATAATTTGCCACCGGTACACCGAGACCAATGTCTGGAATTATTTATTATTATTTTGTTGTTAAGGCGGTATACTGAAGGCGAATTTATTTAGAGGGAGAGCGGCAATGAAAAAGTACATCTTATTATTCATCATCGTTTTATTGTTCGCCGGCATGATGCCAGCCGATGCGTCCTACCTGGTATTCTCGCAGGGAAATCTGCCCCTGCTGCACCAGAAGGTCAGCGTCAAAATCAACGAGCAGGTTGCAGTCACCAGGCTTGAAATGGTGTTTTACAATCCGCACGATTTCACTATTCAGCCGAATATCAAGTTTCCGGTGCATGAAAAGGCTTCAGTACAGAATTTTTCGCTGACTGACAGCCAGGGTCAGACCTATGAAGGCAGAATCGAAGAATCAGGTCAGGCCCAGGAAACCTTTGCCGAAGCCAAGGCCGAGGGCCTGATGCCGGCAATGGCAGTTCAGAAACAGCCTGGCGTTTTCGAAACCAGTATCGGCGCTATCGGTCCCAAGTCACGCGCTACCGTCATGATTGAATACAGCGAAATATTGCCTTATAACAAAGGTATCGTCAGCTACAGCCTGCCCTTCAATGTCGGCGGTTTCCAGACCCAGCCGCTTGAGGCCGTTACTCTGATCGTCGAAGTCAAGGATCAGAAGGAAATCGTTGGTCTCAAGTCGCCAACCCACGATATTTATGCTGAGAAGGTCGATGCCAACAACTGGAAAATGGTTTTTGAAAAGAATAATTTCCTTTCCAACAGCGATTTCAGACTTGATTATGAAGTCAAAGCCGACAAGATGGCTGCCAATTTCCTCGCCACCAGACCTGATGCTTCCAAAGACGGTTACTTCGTTCTCATGCTTTCACCGCAGGAAATCGTTGAACAGAAGGACATCGTCAATCGCGATATCGTTTTTGTCATGGATACTTCCGGTTCAATGTCCGGTAACAAGATCGAACAGACGAAGAAGGCCTTCGATTTCTTCGTTAACAAACTCAACAACAAAGACCGCTTTGGCATCGTTTCGTTTGCCTCGAATGTTTCCCTCTGGAAGCTTGAATTGATGCCTGTAAGCGATGAGAACCGTCAGGTTGCCCACGGTTTTATCGAACAGCTCAGAGCCACAGGTGGCACCAATATCGATGACGCCCTCCGCCATGCCCTTTCCCTGTTCGACGATATGGCCGACCGCACCAGAACCCTGGTTTTTCTTACCGACGGTGAGGCCAGCAATGGTATTACTGATACAAACACGATCGTCAGAAATTTCAATAGCCTCAATACCCGCCAGGTGCGCACTTTTACCCTTGGCGTCGGTAACAACGTTAACAAGACGCTGCTCAACAAAATCGCCCTCGAAAATCGTGGTGAAGCAACTTATCTCGATGAACAGAAAGCGAATATCGACGAAGAACTGATCGGCTTCTACCAGTCGATCAGCACACCGCTGCTTGTCGACCTTGCCCTCGATATGAAGGGTATTGAAGTCAGCGACGTTTACCCGAAGACCCTGCCCAACATGTATCAGGGCACTCAGCTGGTTGTTACGGGCCGCTACCGCAGCAGCGGGGAAGCAAAAGTCACCCTCAGCGGTATGATCAACGCGACGAAATATGAATCTCCCATTGCCGCAAACTTTCCGGCTTCTTCGACTGAAAACCTGTTTGCCGCTCGTTACTGGGCCCGCGCCAAGGCTGATGATCTGATGCTGCAGATGCAGACCTACGGTGAAAAGCAGGCAATGAAAGACGAAGTTATCGCCCTCAGTAAAGAATTCCAGTTCTCGACTCCTTACACCTCATTCATCGCCGTTTCAACGACTCCGGTCACTCAGGTTGCCGAACCCGGTAAGCCCGGCTCGGCCCGCAACGTTGCCGCTCTTTCCCGCCTTGGTCGCACCGCTGCTGTCAAACGCACTGTGGTTCGTAAGACTGAAGCCAAGAGTGTTTCACTCTGGGGAGCCAGCGGTTTTCTGCCGATTGCCGCGATTGCAGTGCCGAACTTCAGAAAAGCACGCGAACAGTCTCGCGAGAAGGCATGCTATGCGAATATGCGTGTATTGCTGGGTGCCACCGAAATGTACAACATGGACCACACCACCGGCGAAATGCTCGATGTGCTGACTGAAAACGAAATTCCGGTGCTGGTCGAACAGAAATATTTAAAGAGCGAAATTAGCCGCCCCGAAGCCGGTTGTACTTATGGCACCATCGGTGATCTGACCAATCATGGCACCATGGTCTGTGCTCTGCATGGCACCGTCGAAGACCTCAGCGACCCGAACAGCGGTATTCCCGCCGAAGTTGCCCAGCAGTCTATCTATTACGATTCGGCCACCAACCAGTATGTCGCCGCTGTCGACGTCACCGTCGAAGAAGGCCTCACTCCCTGGACAACCCGCCTGTGGAACAACTACCTTGCCGATATCGTCAGCGCCGTCATCAATATTCCGCTGTTTCTCGTCGGTATCGCATTTTCTCTCTGGTTGTTGTACACTATCCTCATGATACCGTTCCGGGTGCTCAACAGTGTAATCCTTTTCCTGTTCCCCCCGGCCGACAAGTCCTGATGAGCTCTGAGGAGACCTTATGAAACCAGCCAACCAGGCGCCGCTGGCAGTAAGAAAAGTTCAAAACGTCGAACTCGTCGACTACAACGATGACGGCAAAGTGAAACGAACTCTGGCATCATTCTGCTGCCTGAGCGTCAACACCTACATGATGTGGATATTCAAAGCCACCGAAGGTGTTTCCAGCGAGTCGCAGCTGTTCTTTCACCTGCTGGCTCTGGTAATGCTCGTCGTCACCGTGCGCGAACGAGATGCCAGCTATCTGTTCACCGCTTTCGCCCTGTTCTTCATTCCTTATATCATAATGGCCGCCGGCTTGAGCATGTATTCAATTGCCGCCATCCTTGCCGGAATTGTCGTTCTTGGCTTTCAGCGCGGCGTTACTCTGCAGAACCTCACTTCCGGGGCAGCCGACCTCGCCGAATCGCTCAGCCAGGGCAGCCTGCGCCGCCGAATACTCAAGCTGTCCCAGGTAGATGTCGAGCCCGAGCTGCTGGTAGAAAACGACCTCAAGGAATTTACCGACATCGAACGCGAGCTGATCAAGGTTAGAAAAAGCCATAAAAATGCCAAACCGGCAATGAAATCGGCTCTGCAGAACATTATCGACCAGGTCGAAAATCTGCAGGTCAAGCATGCGGTCGTTCTGGCGCGAACTGCCGGTCTTGGCGGTTATCTGCACGGCATCGACCGCGACAAACTGTCTGCTGATCTGGCCGAATACGAGCGCCAGCTGGCGGGTATGACCGATGAAGTCAGCCGTGCCCAGATGCAGGCGAATATCGAACAGAAAAAGCAGAGATTTTTGAAACTCGACGGCCTGGCCACGAGTCTAAACAGAATAAAGATGCAGAAAATTCAGATGCGCGACCTGTTCGACAGTCTGATGGACAACATGAACGCTCTGAAGTTCGTCGATGTCATGAGTCTGCAGGCTTCGTCAGATGCGATGGTCAAAGAAGTCGAAAGCATCAGAAACGGCCTCGAAGACCTCGAAAAAGGCCTGCTCGAAGCCGAAAAGATCAGTCGCGGCTGAGTGTGTCAGAATTGTCTCACTAAAAAGTTCTTTACCCGGTGACGATCAGGTCATCTGTTTGAGTATAATTTCCGGAGGAAAAACATGAATTTTGACAGAAGTTCGAACCC
>CAZPCO010000164.1:0-7305 GCA_964585025.1 uncultured bacterium
CTTTTCGGTGACCCGGTGAATATCGCTTCAAGAATTCAAACTTTTGCTGATCCAAGTGATGTCTTTATTTCCGAGTCAACATATCTGGCCATGAACCGTAACGAGTTCGGTGCCGTCGACCTCGGTTCTCAGGAACTGAAGAACGCTACCCGTGAGATCAAGATTTACAAGATTCTCAAGGATGGTCGACCCGGTATTGTTCTGCCGTCCGGCAAAGGGACTGGCCAGACCCCGGAACCATCTGTCGCCCTGCTATCCAGGCATTTAAGACTGATTGTAGTTGTAGTCGTCATTGTGTCGTTGCTTCTGACGGTATTTATTCTGATGAAAAGGCGTGGTCGCCATCCGGGAAAACCTGGATCGGAACAAGCCGGCCTGCAGCCGGTGACTCAGGGCCCAGTCGAACAGTCGGGCAGTTCCGGGGCATCACAGCTGCAGACTCTTCTTGAAGTTGATCCCCGTCAGCCGAGGCTGCCGCTGAACGAACCAGGGCGAAAAGCTCTTGCTGACATTCAAAAGGCCCGGGCAGAAGGAAAACTGGAAAAGGCCCGAAAAATTGCCAGAGCGATGCTCGAAGACAAGGGTCAGCAGATCAAGCTTGTCTGGGCGCTGGTGATGGCTGAGTTGCTCTGGATCGATAACGACCGTGCTGCGGCCGAGAAGATTTTCAGCGATATTCAGAAGCGTGAGAGCAAAATGCCAGAAAATGTTAAAAAGAATCTTCTGGCTCAGATTGAATTGATACGCACTCGCTGAACCGTTGAGAAAGCAGAACGCCCCGCAGTTTCCTGCGGGGCGTATTATTACTGAATTTTAGATCTGTCAGGCCAGATTCCATCCGGTGTTGAAGGCCTTCAGGTTCAGATCCTGGAGCTTAGCCGGCAGCATGCGTCTGATCATGTCAGGCCAGATTTCAGGCTTGATCTGACTGACCTGTCGTGCCAGCACTCCAAGCAGCACGACATTCAGGCATTTCTGATTGCCCAGTTCGCGAGCTTTTCCGATTGCATCGACTGAAATCGTCTGCACCGACATTTTGGCCAGAATCTGGGTGATGTTTTTGGGGTAAACTGCTTTGCCGGCCGAAACTGACATCGGCAGTATATTTTGAGCATTGGTGATCACAAGTCCGCCTGGCTTTAGAAATTCTGTCCAGCGCAAAGCCTCGAGTTCTTCGAATGCCAGAAGAATATCGCATTCTCCTTTGCGGATAATTGGCGAGCAGATACGTTCGCCAAATCTGACGTGACTGACGACGCTGCCGCCGCGTTGTGCCATGCCGTGAATCTCGGATTTTTTTACATCGAAGCCGGCTTCCATTGCGCATTCTGCCAGGAGATTACTGGCGAGAAGAGTGCCCTGGCCGCCAACACCACACAAAAGAATGTTTACACTCATGGTCATGCCTCCTCTTTTGCCTGGGTAATGGCACCCGGGCGGCAGACTGCAGCGCACAGCCCGCAATGAACACAAAGAGCACTGTTGATTACTGTTTTGCCGTCGTCCGGATTGACTTCGATTGCCGGGCAGCCGAGTTTCCAGCACATGCCGCACTTAACACACTTGTCGCGGTTTATTGAAACCAGTCTGACGCGTGGCTTGTAATCCTTGAGCAGGAAGCATGGGCGCCGGGTGACGATTACAGACGGTTCAGGGTCGTTCAGCGCTTCTTTTAGAGTATTTTCCAGGAGTTTCAAGTCGAAGGGATCGACGGTATGGACATTGGTAATGCCGCAGGCCCGGCACATGGCTTCGATATTCAGAGCCTTGGTCGGTTCGCCCTTCAGGGTCTTGCCGCTGGCAGGATTCGGCTGGTGGCCGGTCATTGCGGTGATCGAGTTGTCAAGAATCATGGTTACATGACGACCCTTATTGTAAACAGTATCAATAAGGCCGGTTATGCCTGAATGCATGAAGGTAGATTCGCCGAGAACCGCTACCAGTTTTCCGTGAATCTTGTCTTTCATCGACTTTTCGATGCCGAGGGCGCTGGTAACGGAGGCACCCATGCAGACGATAGTGTGCATAGCATTGTGAGGAGCGAAAGCGCCGAGACTGTAGCAGCCTATGTCGCCGGTAACCGTGCAATTCAGCTTGCGCAGAGTATAAAATACGCCGCGATGAGGGCATCCAGGGCAGAGAACCGGTGGACGCACCGGCACTTCGACGTCTGGAGTGCGGGCTTTAACTGGCAACTGCTTTTTGACAAGCTCTTGGAGTGACTCGTGGATTATATCAGGGTTGAGCTCTCCGCAGATCGGCAGGCGATCTTTGCCGATACAGGCTATGCCCATGGCCCTGACTGCAGTTTCGAGAAATGGGTCGTTTTCTTCAATGACAATTAGCTTCTCGACGCTGGCGGCAAATTTTCTTATCAGTTCAGTCGGGAAGGGATAGGTCATGCCGAGTTTCAGATATGCGGCTTCGGGAAAGACTTCCCGGGCGTGGCAGTAACTGATTCCGGAAGCGATGATGCCAATGCTGCGGTCGCCTTCTTCGATTCGGTTGAATGGGCTTTTGCAGCCAAGCTCGGCAAGCTTCTGCTGGCGCTTTTCGACTTTGGCATGCAGGACGCGGGCATTATTCGGCAGAACGCAATACTTGGCCATATCTCTGACAAATTCACGCTCAGGGGCCTTTTCACGTTCGCCCAGAGTCACGATGCTTTCTGAGTGAGAGGTTCTTGTGGTGGTGCGAATCATGACCGGCGTGTCGTATTCTTCAGACAATTTGACAGCGGCGATGGTCATGTCTTTCGCTTCCTGGCTGTTGGAAGGTTCAAACATCGGGATTTTAGCCATCATCGCGTAGTGCCGGTTGTCCTGCTCATTCTGCGAACTGTGCATTCCGGGGTCATCAGCTGAAACGATGACCAGGCCTGCATTAACTCCGGTGTAGGCAACGGTAAAAAACGGATCGGCGGCAACGTTGAGGCCAACGTGCTTCTGGGCGCAGATAGATCTGGCGCCGCCATAGCAGGCCCCGATAACTGTTTCCATCGCGGTCTTTTCGTTAACCGCCCACTGGGCATCGATTTCCTGGTAAGTGCCGCAGAATTCAAGAATCTCGGTTGAAGGGGTGCCTGGATAAGCGGAGGCGAATCGTACGCCGGCTTCCCAGGCTCCACGGGCTATTGCAGCGTTTCCGGAAAGAAACGCTCTGGTTCCTGTATGCTTCATTCCTTTCTCCTTTTTGTTTTCTGATGTGACCGGCACAGATTATATCATATAAATTCTATTTTGTTGCCGCAGGGATTGAGACAAAACCACTCGAACGTAGTATTATCGAGAAAAAACTCAGGGGCAATAATTTGCTGCAGTTAATACCGGGTCTTATCGGGCAGATTGTTTTTATGGGCATGCTTGCCGGCACTGTTCAGATCATCGATGGCGGCTGTTGCAGAAAAATGACCCGTGGTTTTCGTCTTGCCGCAGCCGGAGTGACATTTTCGTGGCTGTTGAGCGTTATCTATTCACTCCTGATTCCTTTTGGGCTGTTCAGGCCGATACCTGCAATTTTGCTGGCAACAGCAATTTTTCTGTTGAGCAGGCGGTTGGCAGGCGGGGTCGCCGCCCCGTTCGATAATGACAAATCCTGGCGAAACCTGATTTCGGATCTCGTTAATCATAACGCGGCTCTGCGCTTAACCAGCATTATTCTAGTTTTCTTTTTTATTCTGCATCTGTTGCGGGTTTTGGCGTTGCCGCTCCTCAGCTGGGACACACTCACTTATCACGGTTTGAAAGCAGGTTCCTGGGTTCAGACGGGCGGTTGGCTGCTGCTGGACGCTCCAGGAGCCTGGGAGAGTTATCGTTCCTTTCTCGGTGGGGGTGAGATTTTTACCGCCTGGGCGATGCTTTTTTTGCGATCTGATGCTCTGGCAGGCATACCTGACATCTTTTTCTGGCTGTATCTTGTGGTGATATGTTCCTGTCTTGCTGTTCAGGCGGGTCTTAGTAGAACTTCATCCTTTGCCGTGGCGGCGTCAATTGCCTGCAGTTTTGAATTCAGCGGTCTGGTCGGCAGCGGCTATGTCGACACTACTGCTACAGTTTTTCTGCTGGCTTCGATATTCTTTTCCGTGCAATATCTTCGCAATGATGACTTTGTTTCTGCCAGCCTGACTTTTGCAGCATCCGGGCTTGCTTCATCGGTAAAGGTGAATGCAATGGCTGCCGCAATCGTCACCATGGCGGTCTTTTTTCTAATGGTGATCAAACGCCATGGTTTTGAGCTACGCAAATGGCTGGTCTGCTGGTTGTTGCTCTTTGCGGCTCCTGTCGTTCAATGGCTTGCCTTCAATTATTATATTACCGGCTTCCCCCTGGGCTGTGCTCCAGCTAAAATTGGTTCTCTGATACTCGGGGCTTTGCCGCCAAATCTGGAGTGGTTTTTTGACCGACCTGATCTATCGCCATATAACCTTGTCTTTGAGATCAGATCCTTCATTCAGGCGGTATATTGTTATGGCTTCGCTCTGTTGTTCATTTTGCTCAGCATTCCGGGGGCGATGCGTGAGATGCGGCGCCATCCGGCTGAAAATGCCTTAAAATGCATGCTGATATGCGTCGTTTTCGGTTTGTATTTTTCGCCTTCTTTTTCGGTGATCAGACTTGGATGGCCAACCCTGAACGGCAGGTTCATCGCTCCGGCAATGCTGCTTCTCGCATTGTTTGCATTGCATGATCTGCAGAAATTCAGATATGGAAATACCTTTCTCGAGTTTGTAGCGGCAGCGACAAGTCTGCATGGAGGTTACAATTTTCTTTTTGTCTATTATTTCGATCGCGACGCAATCGAGCTGTACATGCTTGGAATTTCGGTATTTCTGACCCTGAGTTTCGTTGTTGCGCAGCACATGGCATTTGCATCTTTGAGAGAAAAGCTGTTCAGAAGATCGGTAGCTCTACTGCTGGTTGCCATGATTCTGGTTCCGGCAGCTGCAGGCTATTTCAAGAATTCTTTTCGATCGGCATATCTGCATTGCTGGACCTTGCACGCTTTCAAGAAAGACTGGGTTCCTGGGCTGATAAGGCTTCTTCAGGAAGATAAACCTCTGCATATAGCTTTTGCCTATGGCCCTGAAAAGATCGGACACCAGGTTTTCATAGCGCCATTTCTGGGTGCTGGGTTGCAGAACCGGGTAAGCTATATCACTCCGGAAAAGAATGGGAAGATAATTTATTATCATCCCGAGCAACTCAAAATGTCGCAACCGGATTATCAAAGCTGGAAAAGCCGTCTGGAACTAGCTGGAATAACCCACCTGGTAACATTTCTTCCTGCACCGGTTGAGCTCAAATGGGCTGAAGAGAACCCGGATTCATTCACAAGACTTGAAGGTGATGGAAAAACCTGGGGAGTTTACCGCTTCGTTCATAATCAGCAGCACCCGCCCACAAAAGATTGACAGGGTTATAATTGCTTAAAGGGATTGACAGTGATATCCTGACGCTGGTTTGGTCAGGGAACAAATAGAACGGTTAGAGGCAAAAAATGAAACTTTCTGTAATTGTACCGGTTTATAACGAAAAAAACACTCTCAGGGAGATCATAACCCGCATCAAGGAGTCCCCTGTCGACAAGGAAATAATAATCGTCGATGATTATTCAACAGATGGTACGAGAGAATTGCTGAATGATGAACTGGGTGGCATGGTCGACAAAGTTCTTTTCCATGACCGTAATCGTGGCAAAGGGGCCGCGCTGCGCACTGGCATCAAAGAAGCTACCGGGGATTGCGTAATCATTCAGGATGCGGATATGGAATATGACCCCGGTGAATACGAAATTCTACTGGATCCGATTATCAGAGGGAAAGCCGATGTCGTATATGGTTCCCGCTTTGCCGGTACCGGCCCGCATCGTGTACTCTACTTCTGGCATTCACTTGGCAATCGTTTTCTTACTTTGCTGTCGAATATGTTCACCGATTTGAATTTGACCGACATGGAAACCTGTTATAAGGTTTTCAGGCGGGAAATAATACAGTCGATAGACATTCAGGAAAACCGGTTTGGCTTCGAACCCGAGGTAACGGCCAAGATTGCCCGTAAAGGGCTGCGCATCTACGAAGTTGGAATTTCATATTATGGGCGCACCTACGAAGAAGGCAAGAAAATTGGCTGGAAAGACGGTGTCAGGGCGATCTATGTTATACTCAAATATGGTTTTTTCGGCAGGAAATAATTCAGAACGGGCTGGTGATCATACATGCGCAATAGACAGGCAGGAAAATTTTTGAACCGGCAGTGTTCGGGAATTCTGATTCTTGGATTTATCTGGGTTTCATCGGCGGTTTCGGTAGCACATGCCTATATAGACCCCGGAACCGGCGGATTTATCATTCAGACCCTGCTGGCAGCTCTCTTCAGCTTTATTTTTGTGCTGAAAAGCTACTGGACGAGGATTAAAAACTGGTTTTCCGGAAAGAACGTCGAACCGGTCATAAATGAAGCGCCTTCTGATGAGAAACCATCTGAAAAATCAGCCGAAAGCAGTTCTAAGCAACCTCCAGCTGCAAAATGAACCGATTGAGTAAGATCGGGTTTATCTTTCACACTCTGGTTCTGGCGATTTTGCCGATTCTGTCTCTCTATTCGAACAACCAGGATAAAATCTACTTTGGCGAAACTCTGGTTCCGATGCTGACAGTTGTTTCAGCTGCCTTGATAATGCTTCTGGTCGTTACCCGTCTCAACGGCAATCCAGGAAAATCGGCAATCGTTGTTTCATTGCTGCTGATCGGCTTCTTTTATTTTCAACCTTTCGGATTTATAGTTGGGCTTGTGTTTCACGATCTTCCGGAAGCCGGTCTCGTTGCTTTGTGGCTGCTTTTGCTTGCTTCCGGCATCACTTTTATCTGGCGTTCCGCGATTGATACCAGGCCATTAACCGATTTTTTCAATAAATTCGCAGCCGGTCTTCTCGCATTAATGCTGGTTGGCATTGTTTCATACCGGGTTGCCAGCATCGATGCCGTTCAGATAAAGCTCGACGAATTCGAAATGCCAGCCGGGGCAGGGGCACCTGCAATGCTTCCTGATATTTACTATCTGATTCTCGACAGCTATCCCGGCAACAGTGTTCTCAAAAGCAGATTTGTCTTTGACAACAATGAATTTACTGATTTTTTGAAGCAAAAGGGCTTTTATGTCGCTGAAGCCAGTCGACCAAATTACTGTCTGACCGAGCTTTCGCTGGCCAGTTCACTCAATATGAGCTATCTGAATGTCACTGGGGGCGATGCAAAGACTTTCAATGGGGCCGGCCCTTTGATTCAACTCAGTTATAACAGTCGGGTCG
>CAZPCO010000165.1:0-7301 GCA_964585025.1 uncultured bacterium
TTTGTTGCTTAAATTATACTTTTTACTTGCTTCGTGTATTCTTATACCCATCCGTTACCTCCGCGCTGTCATTCTTCAGTGGTCCTGTCAGAACCCATGTCTTCAACGTCTTTTTCAGTTTTGATATCGATCTTGATACCGGTCAGTTTCGATGCGAGCTTGACATTCTGCCCTTCTTTTCCGATGGCCAGCGAAAGCTGACCCTGGGCGACAATGGCCAGAGCCGAACGTCGGTCTTCGGAAACCTGTACAGATTGTACCTTGGCCGGGCTGAGTGCATTGATCACGTATTCAGCCGGGTTTTCGCTGTAGCGTACGATGTCGATCTTTTCTCCGTTGAGTTCGTCGACGACACCTTTGATACGACTGCCCTTCAGGCCAACGCACGAACCGACCGGGTCTATCTTCGAATCGGAAGTGGCTACGGAAATTTTTACCCGCAACCCGGCTTCGCGTGACGAAGATTTAATTTCAACGATGCCATCGCCGATTTCTGGCACAGCCTGCTTGAACAGCAGTTCGACAAATTTTGCTGAACTGCGTGACAAAATGATCTGTGGGCCCTTTGGGGTCGGCTTAACTTCCTGGATGTAGCATTTAATGCGGTCGTTAGTGCGGAATACTTCACCCGGAATCTGCTCTTTTGGCGGCAGAACCGCTTCGGCTTTTGCAAATTCAACGTAAACGTGACCTTTTTCAACCCGCTGAACCTTACCGGTCAGTATCTGGCCAACTTTGTTATGATATTCTTCATATATTATGCCGCGTTCAGCTTCCTTGAGCTTCTGGCTGACGACCTGTCTGGCTGTCTGCGCTGCAATTCGGCCGAAAGACGGTGGAGTAACATCTTCTTCGACGATGTCACCCGGCTTGGAGTCGGGATCGATTTCCTGTGCTTCTTCAAGCGTATATTGCCTGTCAGGTTCTTCGAGTTCTTCGCTGTCGACGACCAGACGGCGCGAAATTACCTTGAAATCACCGGTTTTCTGGTCGAGGGTGACTTTCACGTCTTCTTCAGAATCGAAATTCTTGCGATAGGCGACCACCAGCGCCTCTTCGATGGCGTGAACGAGAACCTCCATCGGCAGGTTCTTTTCACCGATTACCTCTTTTAATGCTTCTATCAGATTGAACTTAGTCATAATTACCTCCCCAGTTATCCACGTTGTAGTTTTGCCGGAAACTCGAACACTGCCTGGGCTTCCTTAACAATTTTCAACGGGAACTCACGGAGCCCTTTTTCGGAGCGAACTGTAATTTTCTCGGGTGAAAACTCTGTCAGACGTGCCCTGAAAACCTCTTTCTGCCCCTTCTCCTCGTCGAAAAGCGTCCATTTCACAAGTTTGCCTACATGACGCTCGTAATCGACCAGGCGCTTGAAGACTCGCTCTACCCCTGGTGACGAGACCTCAAGAGTAAAAGCCCGGTGAATCAGATTGGTTTCATCCAGATAATCACTGAGCCCGCGTGAAACTTTCTCGCAGTCTTCGACCGTTACGCCGTCTGGGCTGTCAATCGCGACTTCCAGCACCATTCGACGATTCACCTGCTTGTAGGTGACATCATAGACCTCGTAGGAAAAAGACGATTCGACGAAACGCCGAACTTCAGTTGTTATATGTTCAACTGATTCGTTCATGACTATTCTTTCTCCTGTGATATAAGAAAACAACAAACACCGCTCTACCGCGGCTTTTGTTGCTTTCCTTTCAATCTAAGCTTTTGCAGGTCGAGCGCAAATTTTAGCACGTTCAGCCAATTAAATCAAGCGTCAAGAATCTGCAGTCATGTTGCAGGATGCAGTTGAAAAAAATGCTGATTCCAGATGCCTTGTCTGCTACAATAGCGGCAAGTTGTCTTTTATGAGGTTCTGCCGATGTACCATCTGTTACGCCCGTTAGCCGTCGCTTTGATACTTGCTGCTCTGACAATCGGATGCAATACCGACCAGGCGAAAATTCCCTCTTCTGGTGAACCAGGACCGGTCAAGGGAGGAGTCTACCGACGTGCTTTTGCCGATTCATATATCGTTCTCGATCCGGTTCTTATAAAGGATTCCAATTCGCACGAAGTCTGCAGGCAGATCTACGATGGTCTGGTGGAATTCGACGACCAGGCGCGTGTCGTTCCGGCTGTCGCCAGCTCCTGGAAGATCAGCGAAGACAAGCTGACTTATACTTTCACCCTGCGAGACGATGTGCATTTTCATGCAACCGCTGGTGGCCGGCCAACCCGTAATGGTGGTCGGGTTCTTGACGCTGATGATGTGGTTTTTTCCTTCAAGAGACTGTTACAGCCACGCGAGGATTCGCAGGCGTCGTTTTTCTGGGTGATCAAGGGAGCGCGGGAATTCACTGAGGGTAAAGCCTCGGCAATCAATGGTCTGAGAAGCCTTGCCAGCAATACCGTCGAATTTGTTCTTGAGAAACCTTTCGCTCCGTTTGTTTCGCTTCTGGCAATGATCAACGCCGGGATAGTTCCAAGAGAAGATGCGGTCGGCGACCTGGCAGGCCTGCCGGTTGGCACCGGCCCATTCAAATGGATTGCCCGTTCGTCGGACACCATTGTTCTGGAAGCCAATGAAAACTATTTCCGTGGCCGTCCATGGCTCGATCGTCTGGAGTTCCCGGTTATTGTTGATGAAAATGCCCGATTCCAGGCTTTTCTGGCAGGAAAATTGAGTCACGTTGAGGTTCCGGATTCGCAGTATCGCAACGTCAGGCAGGATCCAAAACTTTCAGCCTGCCTGCTTGAATCGAATCTCTGGGGCACCAACTATCTCGGAATGAATATCAGAAAGAAGCCTTTCGATAACCCGATGGTGCGCAAGGCCATCAACTATGCCATTGACCGGGAGACGATCGTCAAACTGGTTCTCAATGGTCGGGCTCAGGTTGCCAATGGCGTTCTCCCTCCTGATTTTCCGGGGCATGACAATGCGCTGGCCGGGTATTCCTATGATATCGAAAAGGCGCGGCAGCATCTGGCCATGGCGGGATATCCTGAAGGAAAAGGCTTTCCGGCAATCGAGCTTCAATACAATCGCGACCCGATTCATGCCAGAACCGCGGAGTTCGTGCTGGCTAACCTGAGAGATATCGGTATAGATTGCTCGGCCCGCGAAGTCGATTTTGGTGAACATCTGAGCAGTATCGAAAATGGTTCCACCGCATTTTTCCGCATGGGCTGGACCGTTGATTACCCCGACCCTGACAGCCTGCTCTACACCCTCTTTCACTCCTCAAACATTGGTGTCGGCTATAATTTCTCTGGTTTCAATATTTCGGAAGTCGATGCTTTGCTTGACAAAGCCAGATTTGAAACCGAGATGGATAGTCGCATCGCTCTTTACCGCCAGGCCGAAAAACTGATTGTCGAAGAAGCTCCCTGGGTATTCATGTATTATTACACGACCCACGTTCTTTATCAGCCCCAGGTAAGAGGCCTGAAGCTCAGTGCCATGGGGGAATCGTTACTGCAGTATCGAAATATCTGGCTTACTTCAATAACCCCGGAATCAGGTAAAACGCCAGGAAGTAAATGATTACCACCAGGATTGTGAGCAGGTTGAGGTATTTGTCGATATAAACTTTGACGGTTGGCCCATAATGCTTGAAAAGAAAGCCAACCAGGTAAAATCGTGCGCCGCGGCCCACTATTGAAGCCGCAATGAACGGCAGCAACGAAATTTTCGACACCCCGGCCGTAACAGTGAAAACCTTGTAGGGAATAGGTGTAAAAGCGGCCGTAAAAATGATACTGACCGAGTATTTTTCGTAAGAAGCGCATATCTGGTTGAACAGCTCATGCGTAAACCCAGGAACATACAGGAAAAAATACTCTCCTACAGCCTGCCAGAAGGCAAAACCTATCAGATAGCCGAACATGGCCCCGGTAACTGAGCCAACCGTACAGACCGTGGCGTAACGCATTGAAAGCTGTGGCTTAGCCAGGGCAAGCGCTATGAGAAGAACGTCCGGTGGAATTGGAAAAAAACTGGATTCGGTGAAGGCCAGCACAAAAAGTGCTGGAACCGCATATGGGCTTTGCGCCCATGATAATACCCAGTCGTAGAGGTTTTTTATCAGTCTGGTCACTTCAGGCTTGTCCTTTATGGGCTAAAGATATAAGCTTCAGATGATACACAACCTTGGAAGGTCTGGCAAGAATGGGATTTAAAAACAGGTGCGCCGAACTGTTCAAGCACCTTGCCCTGCTGTGCCTTTTCATTTTTTTACCGATTCTGGTTGCTGCCGGTCTTGGTTACCATACTCTCCTTCTCGAACGCGAGCGGCAGGCAGCCAATATTTCCAGGCAGCTTGAAAACAATCTGGTAAAGGTTGGTAGTGATACCAGGGTTGAAGTTTTCATGAAAATGGTTGCCTGCGGTGCCTGGAAAATGGTGAAGCGGGCTGGTGATGATCAGCAGAAACTACTTGATTTCAATCGTTCTCTGGAAGCATTCCTTCCGGTTGATTTCGATCTCTACGCTTTCAACAGCCACGGCGAACTGATAACTCCGGCACAGATATCACTGAAATCTCGTTTTCTCGGAAGCCGATTGTGGGATTTGACCAGATGCGACCCGATCGAACAGGGGCAACGCTATCAGAAAATTCGTCGTCAGTTGAAAGCCTTTCTAGGTAACGAATTCCGCATTGCCCAGTTTTTAGAAGGCCGTAACAGTATGATACCAATCATCAGGCAACAGAAACAGGGTTTTGTATACTGGATCAACGAACCAGACAACCCTGCCTGCGGAATTCTCATGATATTCTGGGATATCCCGGACACCGGTTTCAGGCTCAGGCAGATACTCAAAAAAATCGGCCGCAAGTTCGTTGGCGGTTTCATTGCCAAATCAGAAACCGAAATCACCCGGTTTGGCGATTTCGCGCCTGATAATGCGTTCTGTGAAGACCTTTTCAGAAAAATTGCCTTTTTGAACCAGCGCGAAATCTATGACGGCAGGATGCACATCTGGAGCGGGCGGCAGATCGAGAGTTTCTGGGTAATCGGATCGCTCGATTCAGGGCTTGCATGGTTTGACCGTCTGCAGAATGTCCTTTTAATCATTCTTGTGCTCGCGGTTGCTTTGGCGATGTATGTCTACCTCCATGCCAGCAGTTTGTTCGTGTCGATTCGTATCAAACTTCTCGGGCTTTTTCTGGTCGCTGTACTCAGCCCGGTCAGGGGGTTTGCCTACCTTGGTTATCGTTATCTTGGTGACCGTGAAGCCACTCTTGCTTCACAGGTTGCTAATCAGGGGCGGCAGCTGCTGGTGGATTTCGACGAATCGTTTCGCAATGCCGGCGCAGATTTTATCGATGAATTCAGGCAGTTGAGCAGCATTGCCGCCGACCCTGAAACTCCCGGTGCGCGTTCAATGCTTAAGAGCAGACTGCTGTCGAATAATCTCATTACCTTCGAACTGCGCAATGCAAGCAGCGCTGAGATGCTTTTTTCATTGCAGAATGAGCTGGTATTTGAAGGGATGCGGGAAGTCTCAGATGCCTTTTCCCGTTTTTGCCTCGATAACGCCTTTGGCTCAAATCTCACGGCAAAGGTTGATCCATTGCTCGACATGGCGGTACGCAGTCCTGAAGCAGGCATGTGGTTTCTATTTGACCGACCTGATGAAGTTCATCGCCTCGCTTTTGGCCCGGTGCCCATGTTCATTTTCTGGAACACGGTCAGAAGGCTTTCTGATTCTCAGCTGGTGCATGTTTATATTCTTCAGTCCGCGACGCGGCTGACTCAACAGTTGATACACCGCCGCCTGCTTGCGCGACTGAAGGAGAAATCTCCTTTTACACTGGCGGTAATGAGTCAGAAAAACGATGCCTGGCTGCCGGGAAAAGTGCACGAAAATTCGCAGCTGCGTGACTTTGCCGCCCGCCTTCTGTTCAGTGAGAAACCTGATGAAATCAGGCTGTCTCTAGGCGGAGAAGAATATCTCGTTTCTGCACAACGCGGCAAATATTTCGGCAGTTACAGCCTTTTCGCCTTTTATCCTTATCGGCTGATAGCCGAGGAAATCTCAATGCTGCGCCACCGCATTCTTCTTGCCATGCTTGTTTTTACCGTTCTGGCATTGCTGGCAGCATGGCTGCTCTCCGATACCTTTCTTTTGCCGGTTGCCAGGCTTGGACAGGGCGTCGACGCTATCAAAGCACGCAATTCCGACTTCCGTATCGACCAGAGCCAGCAGGATGAATTTGGCGATCTGGCAGCCAGTTTCAACCACATGATCGCTGATCTCAAGGAAATGCAGCTCGCTCGCGATGTTCAGGAGGCATTGTTGCCGGCAAAAGTGCCTGCTCTAAAAGGTTATCGGCTTGGCTTCGCCAATCGTATGGCCTCGGCAGTCGGCGGGGACTATTTTGATGTTCAGATACTCGATGCCAACAATATTTTTGTGATCATTGGCGATGTAACCGGTCATGGAGTCGGGTCGGCGCTGGTCATGTCGATGGCCAAAGCAATTGTCTATCATGGCCTCAAGGAAGGTCGTGACTTGATCAGCATTTTTAACGATCTGAATCTGACAGTGCATTCCTACTTCAGCCGGCCGCCAGTTCGTAGGATGATCACGATGTTTGCTGCGGTGATCAACCTGCCAACCGGAGTTGGGGGATTCGTCAATGCCGGGCATAATTTTCCGATCAAAGTCAGCGCTTCAGGCGAATGCAACGACCTGAAATCGGTTCATCTTCCGATCGGCGCCGTCTCTGAGCTGAAACGGATGAAAACCAGTCCGCTGCAGATAGCCCCCGGTGAAACCATTCTTTTTTATACCGATGGATTGATTGAGGCGGTAAACCATGAAAAGGAACAATATGGCTATGAGCGCCTGAAGGCATGCCTTTCGGCCAGCACAGGTACGGAACCTGAAGAGCTTGCCGACAGGTTGCTGCTCGCCTACGATTCATGGCTTGCAGGCAATGAACCTGACGATGATGTCACACTGGTGATTCTATGCCGTGAGCCTGGCGCCTGATCATGATAAGAGTCAGGTCGTCTTCAAGCTCTTCACGCTGATAATGATCCTGAAACGCGCTTAGAAGTGAATCTCTGATTTTTTCCAGACTGCTGCTGCGATTGTTGCAGATGAGCTGCTGCATCCGTGTCAGTCCAAATTCTTCACCGGCCGGGCTCTGGCTCTCAACGATTCCATCAGTGTAGAGCAGCAGCATTTCATTTATGCCCAGGCAACCTTCACTGGTTTTGTAATGACTGCGTTTCGGTGAAGTGCCTAGTGGCAGGGCTGCCAGTTCCTGTTGCCTGGTGTTGCCGTCAGC
>CAZPCO010000166.1:0-5844 GCA_964585025.1 uncultured bacterium
GCCATATTATGCCTGTTTTTAAGCTTTGTCCAGCAAAGAAATCAATTTTGTAAGATTAAATATCACAATAGAAAACCGCTCATAAACAGAAACCCGCCATCTCGAATATCGAGATGGCGGGTTTCGGGTCGGGGCGACTGGACTCGAACCAGCGACCACTTGAACCCCATTCAAGTACGCTACCAACTGCGCTACGCCCCGATTGGTCAGGCCGAAATCAACGGCCCCAGAACCAGTTCACTCATTTTATCAGAATCAGCCTGAATAATCAACAGAAATTTTGTTAACCGGTTTTTAATAATACAAGACACAAGCATGTCACTGCGAGGAGCGGAGCGACGCAGCAGTCTCGCAAGGATTCGGGATTGCTTCGCTGCGCTCGCAATGACACCCGCCCTGATTTTTGTCGAAAGCCTCGCCTGATCGCTTTTACTGCGGTCAGATAACTGCCTGGGCTTTGAACGAGTCGATCTGGGCAGCCGTGTAGCCAAGGCTGGCGAGAATTTCTTCGTTGTGCTGTCCAAGCACCGGAGCCGGGGCTTTGATTTCGGCGGGAGTCTCAGAGAGCTTAATCGGGCTGCCCGGGATTTTCACCAGACCGGCTACCGGGTGCGTCAGTTCTAGAAGCATGTTGCGCGCCAGAACCTGAGGGTCGGAGAGAACCTGACTGATGGTGTTGATCGGACCGGCAGGAACATGACCGGCTTCGAGTTTCTGTAACCATGCAGCTGAAGTCTGCCCGCACATTGCCTCGTTGAGAAGAGGCAACAGTTCAGGCATGTAATCACAGCGGCTGCGATTGGTGACAAAGCGAGGGTCAGCAGCGAACTCGGGCCGGCCGATGATCTCGCAGAGTTTGTTCCAGAGCTGATCGTTACCGCAGGCGATATTGATATAGCCGTCAGAAGTCTTCACTGAGGTAAAAGGAGCGATAGATGGGTGCCGATTACCGATCGGAACGGGGTCGATGCCCGAACCGGTGAATCTGGCGATGGCATTTTCAAGAATTGCCACCATGCAGTCGAGCATGGCGACATCAACCATCTGCCCCCTGCCGGTTACGGTGCGATTGTAAAGGGCACTGAGAATGCCGATCGCAGAGAAAACTCCAGCAAATATGTCGGCAATGGAGCTGCCCACCTTGGTAGGCTGCGAAGCATCCGGCCCGGTTATGCTCATCAGACCGCCCATGCCCTGAATGATCAGATCATAAGCCGGTCGGCTGCTGTAGGGGCCGGTTTGCCCGAAGCCCGAAGAAGCGCAGTAAATAAGGCGCGGGTTGATTTTTATAAGGTTTTCGTAACTTAGTCCAAGCTTCTTCATGACACCAGGCTTGAAGTTTTCGACTACCACATCAGCCTTTTCGATCAGTTTCAGAAATACTTCCCGGCCCTGTTCTGCCTTAAGATCAAGTGTTAGACTTTTTTTCCCACGGTTGATGCTCATGAAGTAGGCGCTTTCACCGTTCAGGTGGGGGCCAAATGCACGAGAATCATCGCCGGTACCAGGTTTTTCAATCTTTATGATTTCGGCACCAAGGTCTGATAGCGTCATGGTGCAGAAAGGTCCGGCGAGAACCCTGGTTAGATCGACAACTTTTATTCCTTGCAGTGGACCGGGCATTTTTTATCTCCAGCGGGTGTTGTAGGGAATTCTTCTGGCCGGCTCAAACGAGGAGCGGCCCTGGGTAAGAATACCCATATAGGATGTGATGTTTCGATCTTCAAGGTGATCGAAAATCTGCGGGGTCGAAGAATTTGGCACCACGGTTCTGATCGGGTCAGGATCGAGGTCGGCCCAGACGTATTCATCACAGGCACGGGCCTGAGAGAGTTTTACGCCGTTGGGGTGAACGATCATCGAAGAACCGAAAAAGTAAGCGCCGCTCGCATCTGGGCCAACGCTGTTGGCAGCAATCCAGTATACGTGATTGTCGTAGGCGCGGGCACGGTTGGTGAGTTCCCAGTGGTCAAAAGTGCGCATGAAGGCAGACGGACGGCAGATCACTTCAGCGCCTTTCAAGGCGGTAACCCTTGCCAGTTCAGGGAAATCGCCGTCGTAACAGATAACGATACCTATTTTGCCAATCGGAGTTTCAATGCAGCACGAATCGTTGCCTGGAGTTGTCCAGCCGCCGCCTTCAAGCCTTTCGGTCGGGAAAGGATGGGTTTTGCGATAAACTCCGAGCAGCCCTTCCGGGCCTACGAGAGCGGCACTGTTGTAAACGATGTTCTTTTCAGGGCCTCGTTCATAGGTCGGAAAGCAGATATAGCAGTTGAATTCTTTGGCCCAGCCTACTGCCTTATCGGTCAGCCGGCCTGGAATGGTGTCAACTACATCCCAGAGGTCTTCGGCCTTGCCGCGTGGGGTGAACCCGGTTGTAAAGCTTTCTGGTAGAACGATCAGATTTGCCTTTGAAGCCTTGGAACACTGAGAAATCAGCTCATAGGCGCGATCCATGTTTCGTTCAACGGCCATCGGCTCGACAGAAAACTGTACTGCTGCGGCAACGATTTTTTGCATACTTCATGTACTCCTTTGAACCATGCGGTAAAACTTAGTTAAGTAGCATAGCACAAACTGCAAATTTTTGCATCCAGTGAGCCCAGTTGAATTATTACACCTTTTCAGGTTATAAAGAGCCTGAACAATTTTTACTGTGGAGGGTTCAGATGCAATTTTCCTCGAAGATCGACAAAGAGATAAAAGCCGGTGGCAGTCTCACCGCCACCGCTGAATGGAAAGCCCTTGAAGATCACTACAAAAACATCAGTGGCCAGCACATGCGTGATATGTTCGCGGCTGACCCGGACCGCTTCGGTAAATTCAGCATCGAACTAGGCGATTTTCTCGTCGATTATTCCAAACACCGCATCAACAGCGATACGATGCAGCTCCTTTTCAACCTGGCAAAAGCTTCAGGGGTTAAAGAAGCCGCTGAAGCAATGTTTTCGGGAGAAAAAATCAACTGGACAGAAGGTCGTGCGGTGCTGCACAGTGCCCTGCGCAATCGCAGCAACCGCCCGGTAATGGTCGACGGCAAGAACGTTATGCCCGAAATCAATACCGTTCTCGAAAAGATGCGGATTTTCTGCCAAAAAATCAGAAGCGGCGAATGGCTCGGTTTCACCGGCAAGAAAATCCGCCACATCGTCAACATTGGCATCGGTGGCTCCGACCTGGGGCCAGTCATGATCTGTGAAGCGCTCAAGCACTATGCTGATGGCCCCGAAGTCCGCTTCGTGTCAAACGTAGACGGTACTGATTTTGTCGAGAAAACCAGCCGACTGAATCCGGAAGAAACTCTGTTCATCGTAGCATCAAAAACTTTTACTACCCAGGAAACCATGACCAATGCACTGACAGCGCGCGACTGGCTGCTCAGAGTGTTAAAGGATCGGAAGGCGGTTGCTTCTCATTTTGTCGCTCTTTCAACTAACAAGGAAGCAGTTGAAAATTTCGGCATCGATTCTGCCAACATGTTCGAATTCTGGGACTGGGTTGGCGGCCGCTATTCTTCATGGTCTGCCATTGGCCTGTCGATCGCGCTGTCAATCGGCTTCAACCGCTTTGAAGAACTGCTGGCAGGGGCCACCGCTATCGATGAACATTTTGCAACCGCCCCCCTGGAAAAAAATATCCCTGTCATAATGGCCTTACTTGGCATCTGGTACAACAATTTTTTCAATGCCGCCAGCATGGCAATTCTGCCTTACGACCAGTATCTGCACCGTTTCGCGGCCTATTTTCAGCAGGGAGACATGGAAAGCAACGGAAAATATGTGGATCGTGAAGGCCGGCAGGTGAATTATCAAACAGGCCCGATTATCTGGGGAGAGCCAGGGACTAACGGGCAGCATGCATTCTATCAGCTTATCCATCAGGGCACAAAGCTGATTCCGGCTGATTTTATCGGCTGTATCAAAAGTCACAATCCGGTTGGCGACCACCATCTGAAGCTGATGGCGAATTTTTTCGCTCAAACAGAAGCACTGATGAAAGGCAAAACCGAAGCTGAAGTCAGGGAAGATTTCGCCAGGGAAAAGATCAACGGCGACAAGGCAGCGATGCTTCTTCCCCATAAGGTTTTCAGCGGAAACCGGCCAACAACATCAATTTTGATAAAAGAACTGACCCCGTACAATCTGGGCATGCTGATCGCGATTTATGAAATGAAAATTTTCGTTCAGGGCGTAATCTGGCGTATCAACAGTTTCGATCAGTGGGGCGTCGAGCTGGGCAAAGTCCTGGCCAAAACCATCCTGCAGGAGGAGGAATCTCTGCTGCGCGGTGAAAAACCTGAGCTAAAAAATCATGATGCCTCGACTGCCGGTCTTTTGCGGCATTTTGCCCGCCACAGCTGCTGATTCAAGAGCCATTGCTTTTTTTGTGAAAACCAGTTATCTTTTAGTAAGAGATAGATAGAAAGGTGGCAGCCAATGGTTAGTAATTTATCTGGTTATCAGCCTGGACCTGTTGAATATTCGCGCGAACCTGAGCCTCGCGCCGTCGAACGCAAACAACCCGATCCCCGCGAAGACACTCGAAGGGTCGAATCCCGTGCCGTCGAAAACAAACAGGCCGAACAGAATCAGCCCACCCCTGAAGAACTCCGCAACCAAAGCGTTGCCAATAAGCCAAAAGCGGTAATGCCCGAACTTGGGAGCCGTATCGACATTCGCGCCTGAAGTAGAATTTTAACCAGAATCGCCGGTTCATCTGTATGAGCCGGCGATTTTTCTTTTATTATTGTTGCGCTTGTGCCGCGAATCTGGTAGATTTTCCCTGTAAATTTCAAACCGGCAGGTAAAACATGTATCTGGGTCGAGTGCTGGGCCGGGCTGTATGTACAGCCAAAGATGGGCTGCTCGATGGCATCAAGCTCATCGTCGTCACCCGCATAGACCGTGACGGCAATGCCAAAGGCAAACCATTCATTGCCTGTGACTCAATTGGAGCCGGCCAGTGTGAAAAAATTTTCCTGTGAGGTGGCGGAGAAGCAGCGTTTCCGTTCATAAAAAGACGGCCGCCATCTGACGCAAGTATTCTTGGAATTATCGACAGTATTGAAGGCTGAACATGGAAATCGGAAAAGTTGTCAAACAGGTGGTTTCTACCGTGAAAAACGGCGCATTTGCCGGGTATCCTCTGTTACTGGTGCAGCCAGTAAACATGAAATTCGCAAACAAGGGTTCAGAAGTTCTCTGCATCGACTTCGTCGGGGCGGGCCTCGATGAAATGGTACTGATCATGAAGGAAGGCAGTTCGGTAAACGACATGATGGGTCTGGATGAAGCGCCTGCTGATGCCGCCATCATTGGTATCGTCGACCACATAACCCTTAACGACCATCGCATATTTGAAAAATCCGTTGCCGAAGCAGCATAAAGCAGGAGGCTTATAGATGGAATCATCGATAGTTGAACAGATCGCCAGAGAAGTAATGTTGAAGCTGAAATCAGACTCAGCCAATCGTGGGTCATCATATACACCACCGCCACGCAAGATAGAAGACAGCGAATCGCGCTCAGACAAACAGGCTGGGCATACAGCCATACTGCTTACCGCCAATTTCAAGGTAATCGACCAGGTTCTCGGTCAGCTCAAAGCTATTGCCCCACAGGGCGGCACCCTGATCGTCTCTTCCTATCTCTACGAAAATTTTGGCAAGGACAACGTTGGCCGTGGTTTTCAGCTGATTCATTCAGGAAATGTCCCAAGTCATAAAGCTCTCGAAGGCATAGATCAGCTCCTGATTCCTTCTCTTTCAATCAACAGCCTTTCCAAAGCAGCAAATCTGGTTGCCGACACCTTCATTACCCGGGTTCTTTGCCACGCCCTGGG
>CAZPCO010000166.1:5854-7300 GCA_964585025.1 uncultured bacterium
GAGGCCGCCGGGGTGCGCATCGTCACCGGCATCCACGCCCTGGGCGATGGCATCAAGATCACGGTTACCGATGAGTCTATTATTGATGCGGCCCGTTATTTTCCGGCCGGGGTCGCCCGCAAGATCGACCAGCTGCGCCGTGAGCTCGAAGGCATGGGCGTGGTTTTCCAGCGAGGCAGCATCAAGATCACTCCCGATCACAAATGCACCAACTGCGCCGCCGGCAAATGTGCTGACTGCACAACCTGTTCACCAGCCTCACAAAGCGAAAGAAAGCTTTCCGATCCGCCGCCTATCGCATCATCAAGAAACACTTCCAGCCCGGCTTCATGCTCTGCTGAAAGCTGTTCAAAAAGTTACGGCAGCTGCGTCTCAGAATGCGCAGAAAAGGTCAAAGAAGTTATCAAAGCAGGTGCTGAGCGCATCGAAAAAGGTCTTGGAACGCCAATTCCTGGAAGTGAACTGGCAAAATACATCGACCACACCCTGCTCAAGCCTAACGCCACCCGCGAAGAGATCGTAAAACTTTGCGAAGAAGCCCGTGAATACAAATTTGCCTCGGTATGCGTCAACCCCGCTTACGTTGGACTCTCAGCAAAACTTCTGGAAGGAAGCCCGGTAAAAGTCTGCACCGTAATCGGTTTCCCGCTGGGCGCAACCTCTTCATTCGTCAAAGCCACCGAAACCCGTGATGCAATAGCTAATGGCGCTACAGAAATCGACATGGTAATCAACGTAGGAGCTCTTAAATCCAAGGACTACGAGCTCGTCAAGAACGATATCGCCCGGGTCGTTGAAGCGGCATGCGGCAATACCGTCAAAGTCATTCTCGAAACATCTCTTCTGAACGACGAAGAAAAAGTCAAGGCCTGCGAACTCTCGAAACTTGCAGGAGCAGACTTTGTCAAAACATCCACCGGCTTCAGCACCGGCGGAGCCACCCTCGAAGACATTTGCCTGATGCGCAAAACCGTCGGGCCAAACATGGGGGTTAAGGCAAGTGGAGGCATCCGTGACACCGAAACTGCGGTGCGCATGATTCAGATCGGGGCAACACGCGTCGGAGCCAGCGCCTCCGTCAGCATCGTTAAAGGTGAGAAACCCGCCGGCAAGGGTTATTGAGCAATAAAAAGACCGGGCAACCTGCTTGATGGTTGCCCGGTCTTTTTCATTTCAGATGCAACCGGTCAGAAAGAAAGACCAGAACATAGCCACAAGGGTGTAAATCATTACGCGCTTAATCACGGACAGCCTCCTTTATCAGCACCACGAGAACCATGGCGGTAACGAACCAGAAAAGCAGCATCTGCAAACCTCGAAAATTGACTTGCCTACCTGACTACTTATCGGCTGTTAAACCTCAGCAGTTTAAAAATCAGGGAGCAATTTCCAGTTCGTCAGATGCAACCGCAGGATTATCGATGGATGGCTGCAGTGAAGCAGCTG
>CAZPCO010000167.1:0-7287 GCA_964585025.1 uncultured bacterium
CCGATGCCCCGGCCGAGAAAATTTTTTCCTGGCCCGGCAATGTCTGGACTCCAGAAACAACCCCTGACAACCATATGGTCGTATTTTCGAGCGACAGTGCCAGGCCAGAGCATATTTTTCTCTATGACCGCAGAACCAGAAACAGTATGCCGCTGACTACCGGTACCAGCAAGAACATGATGCCGGCCGTTTCGCCTGACGGTCGCTGGGTGGCTTTTGTTTCCAATCGCAAGGGCAGCAACCATATCTGGGTGATAGGTATCGAGGGTGCCAATCTGATGCAGATCACCAATGGCAAAGCCGACGATCGCGAGCCACGCTGGACAGCCGACGGCAAGGCCATCATTTTCACCCGCATCATCGAACCGCTTAAAAAATCACAGATTCTTAAAGTTCAGCTCGAACCGCTCGGCGACCCGGAGCCGCTGGTTGACACTCCTCATCGCAACTGGCTTGCAGATATATCTCCCGATGGAACGATGGTTGCCTTTACTCGCTCTGAAAGCTCTGATGGCAGTGAGAACGTTCTGGTGCTTCGCGAAGTTAAGACCGGCAAAGAAGAGATTATCAGACCTTTGAATCGGGCCGAATGTTTTCGCCCGGTATGGAACGCCGATTGCAACGGCTTTGTGTTTCATTCCACTTCTCAGCAGGGTAAAAGCCTTTATCTGGCCCGCTTTGACAGGGAGAACAACTGATTGTCAGAGAATTTTGAAGCTCTCTTTTCGATCACCCTGCTGTTGCCGCTGGTGGTGTTTTATCTTCTCTTCAAAAAGCACTGGGTTGATAACGATCTGCTGCGATCGTTCGTCGGTGGGCTGATAGCTGGGGTTGCCGCTATCGCCCTGACTCGTCTGGTTTATCTACCTATAGAAATCTGGCTGGGTTCTGATCTGCGCACCTACATTTCGGGGCCAGGAGCCTGGTGGGTTACCTTGCTTACCAGTATTGGCATTATCGGCTTTGTCGAAGAGAGTCTCAAGACTGCCGGTGGTCTGCTGGCAAGTTATTATGCTGAATTCATGCGCCGGCCGACGGTAATTTATATGGGAATGGCTGGTTGTGCTCTGAGTTTTTCGCTTATTGAAAATATTCAATATTTTCTGGTTTTCGGATCTTCGGTGGTCATGCCAAGAATTGTTATCAGTTCTTCGGCGCACCTGTTCTTTGCCTGTTTAAGCACCTTTTTCGCTGCCGCTGCCGCCGGTTACCGAAAAAAGCCCGATGCAACCGCTTCGGTGCGAATTCTTTCCGGTATTGCCCTGGCGTCAATGGTTCATGGTTTTTTCGATTTTTTTGTTTTTCACTTTGACATACAGGCTGCCAGTGGGTTGATCATCAGTCTGATCTCAGTATTCTGGGTCGGCAGTTATGAAGCCTGGCTGGCGGTTCTCAAGCTGGATATACCTGAAGAGGCCAGACTGACTACCTGTTCCGGATGTGGTGCCTTTTCTCTCGACCGGGTCAGGTTCTGCGGTTTTTGCGGTTCGCGCCTGCTCAGGCCAAAATCTCGTGAGTTTAAAGTTTCCGATCTCAAGGAATCCTGATTATGACAGAAACCACCCGTACTGTGTTTGAAAAAGAACGCGCGCTGGCACTTGTAGTGCAAACGCCTGAGCAGAGCGATGAAGAAGTAAGGTATTCGCTCGAAGAACTTCGGGAATTGCTGAAAACGGCTGACATAGAACTGGTCGGCGAGCTGATTCAGAAGCGCGATCGTGTGTCGAAGGCCTTCTACATGGGTACCGGCAAAACTGAAGATATTGCTGCAGCTGCCGAGAAGGCCGGAGCGAATCTGATCGTCGCCGACGATGAGCTTACCGCTCTTCAGATAAAAACGATCGAAGAAATTGCAAAGATTCCGGTCTGCGACCGGACATCGATCATTCTCGACATTTTTGCGCGTCATGCCTCGACCCGTGAAGGCAAACTCCAGGTCGAACTCGCCAGCCTGCAGTATAAGCTTCTGCACCTGGTCGGCAATTATGAGAATCTTTCGCGTCAGCGTGGCGGAATCGGTGTTAAAGGGCCGGGTGAAACCAAGCTCGAGATTGACCGTCGCTCTATCCGAAACCGTCTGAAAAAGCTGCGTGAGGAGCTCGAAAAATCGGTTCAGGACCGGGAGGTTCAGGCGCGTAAACGTCAGGAGCGCTTCAATACTGTTTTTTCTCTTGCAGGTTATACCAACGCAGGAAAGTCGACATTGCTCAATCGGTTGACCGGCAGTGAAGTAAAAATGTGTGACGGTCTTTTTACAACGCTTGATCCGACGGCCAGGCGACTCGAGTTTGCCAGCGGCAGATGGGGAATACTTTCAGATACGGTTGGCTTTATACGCAAATTGCCGCATAGTCTGATCAATGCGTTCCGGGCGACTCTGGAAAATGTTACCGCCGCTGATGTCCTGCTGATCGTCTGTGATATTTCCGACGAACATTATCAGGAACGCCTGGCCGCCGTCGAAGAAGTTCTTGCTGAACTGGGTGGCGCCTCACATGAACGTCTGCACGTTTTCAACAAGATCGATAAAGCTTCTGAGCTCGATCGGAATGCCGTTCTCGCAAAATATCCGGGCGCGGTTTTCATTTCTGCCAAAAACGGTGATGGTATTGAAGAACTGACCATGCGCCTTGAAGAAGTAATTGCCCGTAAATATGTGACCATGCAGCTGCTGTTGCCTTCAAAATCAGAGCTGGTGAAAGAAATCATGCAGACTGCGATTGTCAGAAGCCAGGAATGGGGCCATGGCAGTGTAAAAATTTCTGCAGAGGTGCCTGAAAAATTGCGTTCACGCCTCGAAAATTATCTGATGGAAGAATGAAATGCCCGCAAAGGAAATAACCAATGTCTGAAAGAAATATTGCCGGGAAATTCTCGATATTGCTTGTCATTTTTTCGCTTTTTGTCACTCTCACGGCCTCAGCCAAATCGATGCGTCCACCTGAAAATGCCGGGTCACAGACCGTTGCCAGACCGACTGATGCCAGAGGCGAAGAATGGCAGTTTTTCAAGATCAATGCGCAGTATCGGGGCACAGTGAAGAAGAGCTTTTCAAATCTCGGCTGTGCCGTTGCCTGGTTCAAGGATATCGCTCCCGACCAGACACAGGTGATTATTCACGTTTGCGCCATTCATCCTGAAAAGAAAAGACAGGTTTATGCTTTCAGACTCAATATGCTGTTTGCACATCAAACCAGCCCCACGGGTGTTAATTATACGCTTCTGAAAAAGGAATACGCTGAATTTACGGGCATTACCGGCAGCAATCAGGAACAGCTGCAGCAGTTGGCCGCATTGTGGGCTTATATGCGGGCCTATGCCAGTGGCACCTCTTTTCAGAAGAATGTCGAGGTCTGCGGCGCGAAGCTCAAGCTTTCGGAAGTATTACTTGGGAAGGGTCGCAGCCGGGAGGTTGATTGCAGTTGGCCTTCCCGCCGTGGTTTTCATGGCAAGTTCTTTTTTGAACGCGCCGTCGATCCAGTTTTTAAAGAAATTCTCGCGCTCGATAAATTGCGCTTCAGAAGCGGAAAGCTTTCTGTATCTCTGGTGAAAGACACTCAGGAAAACGTGACGAAAATGTTCTCTGCCCGTGAGCCATTTGCAACCCAGGTTTTCAAGTAAACAGGCAATCTATTTCACTTCGCCTTTTCTTCGATAAAGCTGCAGCATCGATGTCGAAGCGATCAGCTGCCAGGAGCTGGCATCGACTGCTGGTGCCTGCGGGTGCCGGTTTCTGGCGTCGAGAATTATCAGATTGCAGCCAAATCTGTCGGCCATTGCCTGTGGCCCGGTAGTTGTGTGTTTTGAGGCAAGGACCCCGGTTGCCCGGGTTAAACGGTTTACCAGTATCGGGTTGGCAGAAACGACCCGATCGGTCGTATCTAGCGGATTCTCTGCGAATAGTTCCAGGTAAGGCCGGCTGTCATCAGCATACAGGGGCCGGAAATATGAGATAAAAGCTGCCGACACCGCAATCCCCCAGATGATCGCTAAAATGGCAAGCAGGTGGACTGCGGTTTTCCTCAACCAGCGGCGCTTTTCAAATTCTGCAAATCCACAGGCAATCAGGATTGCGAAATGCGGATAAAAGAAAGCGCTGATATGCATTGCCGTGCCGTGCTCCGCCTGCAGCGGAAATGCGAGACCGCACATCAGCCATGCCAATGCCAGGATTCTGGCAAAATGCTTGCCGGCCGCTTCCCAGAATGTGGCAAGTCCGACGGCAAAAAGAGGCAACAGCAGCAGGTGGGTTGGTACCAGCAATAGATTGGTGAAGCCGTGCATTAAGCCGGCCAGCTTATGTTGCAGAATCTGAAGCCATCCGATTGCCAGATAATTTTGCAGGCTGAAGACCGCCGCATCGTCAAAAAAACTATAATAATCGGTCATCAGCAGCGCGTTGAGGTTTGAGGGCCATGGCCTGCCGAATACCACAAGATTGCGAATTATCCAAGGCGTGACAACCAAGGCGCTGATTCCGGCAAAAATGAGGCTTTGTCTGTGTTTGCCGCTTATAAGCAGCTGCAGCCAGTTAAAGACTGCGTATGCCGCACCTTCTATGCGCAGCAGTATAAACAGTCCGGCATTAAATCCGGCCTGTTTCACGTCGTTCAACGCGACCGATCTGATGAAAAAATAGCCGAGGAGAGCTGAAAAGGCGAAATTGTCTGTGGTCAGAAGATAGAAAAGATTGCGGCCGTGAAAAAGGTGCAGGAGGTAGCCACAGGTGGCATAAAAGTGGTTTCGGGTCAGGCGTGCGGTTTCCAGATAAACCGCCAGAGCGAGGATGGCCCATATAAGAATGTTACACCAGATTTCTCCGGCTTCAGGTGAGAAAATACGGGCGAAGTAATAGATGACGATGCCCAGAGGCAGCCAGTAATCCATTGGCCGCTCGATGGTTTCGTATTTGTTGAGGTTTTGCCAGACGACCGGTTCGACGAAGCCGTTGCCGGTTTCCAGTCTGGTGGCCATAATGTGGTAATACCCGGCGTCCAGGGTTGCCTGGGCGTCGACGAAATGCGACAAACCGGCCAGAATTAGAGTTGCCAGAATGAAGAGAATGGCGGCCCGGGCTTTGGTTACCCTGATACAGTCATTGGCGGGCTGTTCTTCGCAGCTCACTGTCAGAATTTCAGATTGTCTTCTCTGGTCCAGCCGGTTTTCCGGCCATCGTTATAAATGATCTCGAACCAGCGTTTATTGCCTTCCATCTGCGTGCCTTTTATTTTTACAACCATGCCCTTTGGAAGCTTGCCAAGCTTTTCGCTGGTTGTATTTGGCTGACTGCGCACATTTGCGAATGTCTGCGCTTCTATGGTCGCCTGTTCGGGCAATGGCTGCCCCTGCACATAGGTTGTAACCGTTTCGGAGGCCGGCGCAGGTTTGGCAATCGCTACTGCGACCAGATTTTCGCGAACAGCTTCCTTGGCGGCGGCTTGAGAAATCTGGCTGGCGTCGATTTTGCCGCTGTCACCATTTGACTGCATCAGGTTGGTCATGACTACCGCCGGCCCCTGAATCAGAAGATCGTCGCGCACCCAGCCGGTTTTGCGGTTGAAATCCCACTTTATACTTGTCCAGCCGTCTTTCTTTTCGGTAACCACCCCTCTTGTGCCTTTGCTGACCTTGAAGAGCAGTTTGTCGTTTGTTGAAGGCCCGCTGCGGACGTTGGTGCCATTGCCGGATGCATAGGCAAACCATTTGGGACCATGCGGGTCGAAGCCGCCCTCGGAGGTAGTCCTGGCAGGAGCTGAGGCCAAAGTCAAAGGGTTGGCAGCAGCATCGGCAGTTACTTTTTCTGCGATCAGAGTTGTATTTGCAGGAGCTTCACCGGGTGACTGAGTGCCATTCTGACCACTGTATAGAACCTTGACGGTCGAATCCGGCTGGTTTTGTCCATCAGATGCTGCGGTCGGAGAAGGCTGAGTACTGCCTGCTTCCATAAGTTTGAACATCTGCTTGCCCATGAACACCCCCAGAGCGATGACTGAGAGCATGATGATGACTATGGAAATAATCTTGGCTTTTTTCAAAACTGCCCCTCCAATAATTCAGGTGAGCAAAGTTTAGTACGATAAAAAAACGCTGTCAATAGCCAATAAGACTATTTTCATTTTAATGCATTTGGTATAATTCTTTGAACCCTATTTCCGCCTTCCAGTTAAATTCAGAATCACGCAGGTGCTCTCATGTTCGAATGCTCAGAAAAGCCCTCAGGAGAGATGGGCCGGCACCATCGTCTGCCGCTCGCTATTGTCGCCTGCTCCATTCTGGTTCTTATCAACTGCTATGAATGGCGTAATTTTTTTGTCGATGATGCGTTCATTGGCTTCAGATGCATTGATAATTTTTTTGCCGGCAGCGGCTTCGTTTTTAATCCGGGGCAGAAGGTTGAAGCAGTTACCAATATAGGCTGGCTTGCCGTCATTATGCCATTCGCCGGCTTTTTCAGTATTCCAGCAGCCGGAAAAATTGCCGGTTCTGTTACCATTCTGCTGGCGATAGTTCTGGTATGCCTCCTGGGTGCCCGACTTGACAGAAGCTTCACAACGACAGGTGAGAACTCGCATCTCGGTATAATAATTCCGTTGCTGGTATTTTCTGAACCGGCTTTTGTATACTTCTCTCTTTCCGGTATGGAAACCGCGTTTCTGGCATGTCTGATCGCTGCCGCTGCTCTGGTGATCGAAAAACCTTCCGGAATGCTTCTGGTTGCCGTTATAACCGGTCTTGCCTATTCGGTCAGGCCAGAATGCCTGATTCTTTTTCCATTGATTGCGATTCTTGCCTGTTTGCGAACGGGCGATGGCAACGAGCTCAGGTTCGGGCAGATTACTACCAGTCTGGCGGTATGGGGCGCAGTTATTCTGCTGATTACCGCTGCCCGAAGCTTGTATTTCGACAGCTTCTTTCCGAACACTTTTTATGCCAAGCCCTCAGACCCGCTGGGTGCAGCTGTCAGGGCTTACAAACTGCTTACCGGTGAAAGAATCAATATGTCCTTTCCCTTTGCAGGATTTTTCATGCTGCCGGTGCTTGTCTTTGGAGCCTGCACTCTGAAAAGAAGCAATCCCGGCATTTTCTCCGTTGCAGGTGCAGCGACGTTTCTCGGCTACTTTTTTGCAGTGTATTCCCCCGAAGACTGGACTGACATGCCGCGCTATTTTGCTCCTTATCTGCCATCGGCATTGATTCTGCTGTTTGCCGGGCTTCAGGCGATGGTGCAGCTTGCGGTTCCCGGGCGAAAGGTATGCTTCAGATTGCTTCTGGCTGTCATGTTTCTTC
>CAZPCO010000168.1:0-7224 GCA_964585025.1 uncultured bacterium
TGGCCGCAAATAACCGCCAGGGCTTTACCCTGATCGAACTGCTCGTCGTTCTCGGAATCCTGGCCATGATGGCCGGAGTCGTTCTGCCTTCAGCAGCCGCATTCATCAGACGTGACCGTCTCGAACAACTGGTTTTCGACGTGTCGATGCTCTGCCGCGAAACTTTCGAACAGTCAGTTTACGAAGGCAAGTCTTATCGCATCGAGTTGACTGCCAGTGGCGAGTTGCAACCAATGGCTGAAAGCAATGGCACTTTTACTGCTGCCATCGGCGTAATGCTGCGCCCGGCAGTGATTCCTGATACATGCTCTCTTGACTGGCCTGAAAAAGGCTGGCAGACAATGCCGGAGGGCTTTTGTGAAACCCCTCTGCTGCATTTCGCCGACAAAGAGAGCAATGAAAGCCGCATACTGCGAATAAGAGCTTATGATGCCAACCTGGTCGAAGAATCGGGGCAATATGGCAGGGTGGGGCGGCAATGAAAAGATATGGCCCGGCCGGTGTTACCCTGGTTGAGGTGCTTCTGGCTCTGACAATTCTGACGCTGGTTACCGGCGCTCTATCGCAGGGCACAAATTATCTGACGCGCAGATTGGCGCGCGCCCGTTTTGCCGCCCAGGCGCGCAATCTGGCCTGGAAACGCCTGCTGCAGACCAGAATCGAGCCGATTGTTCATGGGCATCGGTCAGGGATTTTCGGAGCCGAGTTTCCCGGTTTCAGCTGGGATGAAACGATTTCGCCCCCACAAATCAGCTCGGCCAGACCAGATGGTTTGTATGGTTATCGCCTCAATGTTTTCTGGAAACAGGGTTGGGAATCTGACGGCATAACTGTCGAGACTCTGCTGTATCAGCATCGCCCAAAAGAAAAGAAAGCCGGTGCCGACAAATGAATCGTCACCGTTTATCAGCCCTGCCGGCTTTAACCCGGTCGCTGAGCCTGTCGAAGCGGCCATTGTTCGATTTTCGATCTGCCTGGCGGCAGTCTCAGGGACATTATGTAACTGGCCGGTTCGCTGCATTCCCGGGGCTCACTGGCACCCGGATGGCCTTCGCGAAGCAATCTCGATTATTTCATTATGTCATTGCGAGCGCAGCGAAGCAATCTCCGATAAACTTGGGATTGCTTCGTCGCCTCGCTCCTCGCAATGACATTTCTGACCCTTGCAATGACATTTTTGAACCTCGCCATGACACGATCTGCCGGGCACGGAGCGGCTTTACTCTTGTAGAAACGCTGATTTCGCTGGGTCTGCTGGCGGTGCTGTTTGTGCTGCTTGGAGGCCTGCTGTCAGGCATGGCGCGTATTTCTCGAACCGCCGCCGATGTCAGCGTTTTCGACCGCGAAATCGATTTCTGCAGCGAGATTATCCGCAAGGAACTCGGTGAAATTCTTCTTGATAACAGTCGTGCCGATTTCACCATGTTGGGTGGCAATGAGTTTCTCGCTTATACAACCACTCGCGATGAACTGCTGGTGCGCGACAGTATTCCAGGTGGTGCCAAGCGGGTCGAGTGGCGCTATGATCCGGGAGCGAAAAAACTGATCCGCACTGTGACCAAGCTTGTTACCCCGGGCAGCGAACTGCCGCCCGTTTCGAGCAGTTATTTTCTTGAAGGGCTGGTCGGCATTCAGATCTGTTACTATGACGGTGTCGGCTGGTACCAACTTTCCGGCGTTTCTACGGTGATTCCGCAGTCTAAAAGTCTTGCCCTGCGCTTTATTGTCAATGATGACGGCACGCAGAAAATCTATGAAACAGCCTTCTGGCTGCCCCACTCAGATGCGAAACTGCAGAAATTCTAAGGGTGTTGCCATGGTCGCAGTGCTGCTGATGTCGGCACTGCTGATTGCCCTTTATCTGCGTTTCATGGGCAACGCCGGTTTGCTGGCCCGCATCGATGCCCGCCAGGATGCGGTTCTGCAAATGCGCCTGGCTGCACGCGGCGCCGTCGATTATGCTCTGGCCCTGCTCGAGCAGGATAAAACCCTCGGTGATTCGTATGAAGAAAGCTGGCGACAGTTGACCGAACAAACCTTTTCCGAGCCGCTGATGATTGGAGATGCAAGTTGTGCAGTTCGCATTGTCGATGAGTCAGGCAAAATGCTGGTCAATGGTGTCGATGAGCCGACTCTTACCAGGCTTTTTGAGTTTTACGACCTTGGAATCATCGCTTCTTTCAGTATAATCGATGAAGAAATGAAAGCCGGTGGGGCTGCAAGACTGGCACAGCATATCCTCGACTATCTCGATGCCGACATGTCGCCGCGTGCGATGGGCGCCGAAGAATCGTCTTATCTCGAGGCCGGCCTGCTGCCGCCCCGCAACGGGCCGATGACAGACATTCGCGAGCTGATGAACATACCCGGCATCAGCCGCGACCTGCTGGTGGCTTCCGGAACCAGACCTGGTCTCTACGATCTTCTCACTGTGCATGGCGACGGCCGGATAAATCTAAACACCGCCCAGGAAGGTGTCGTCAGGGCTATCCCAGGCCTGCCTGACTCTTACAGTGCCGAGCGCCGCGAAGAATACTTCACAAAACTGTTTGCGGCCCGACCATTCATGGAGCTTGCAGGATTTACCAACTTTATCGTAAAGTTTGACTGGAAGATTCAAAAGCCATATGCGAACAGGTTTCTCAGCATGACATACTGGTTCAGAATATTGGCGAAGGCTCAGATTGCCAGCAGTTCCCGAGAGATTGAAGCTCTGGTATATCGGGAAATTGATGGTCCGTGTCGGGTGCTACGTTTGACCGAGGTTCCCTGATGCAAAATTTTCGGCTGGTTTTTCTTGACGCTGATGGCCGTCGGGTCGATTATGACCTGATGGCAGATGGTTGCGTTCAGGCTATTACCGGTTCTACCCTGCCAGGGGAGCAGATTCTCATTCTGCCGGCGGCGTCTTCGCTGCCGTTTCAAATTGAGCTGCCCTTTTCTGATCAAGCCAAGATTGCCAGGGTTCTGCCGCAGTTCGTTGCCGACCTTTACGTCGATGTCGATGAAAAGTGGCTCTTTTCCTGGCTTGTTCTTCCTGCTCAGGCCGGGGAAACCTCATACTGGGTTGCAGGTCTGGCGTTTCCCGGGCATTTCAATGCGTCACTGCGAGCGGCCGATTCACAAATCAGGCTTGCGGTTCCTGATGCGGTGCTTGCCTGTGGTCAGACGGGTCAGGCGGTTAGATTGAAAACGCCGGTTTCAGAGGTTCTCGCAATTTTCAGCGGCTGCAACTGTGTTAAACGCATTTTGTCTGTTGACAGCGGGTTGCCAGTCGAAGCTCTGTTGAACGGCGAAGGCATCGAGTCGTTGAGCGATGTCGATCTGGTTGCCGATCCACAGGCTTTACGCAATAAAATCAACGGGCTGCTGGCTTCCGAAAACGAAAGCCTTGATATGTCCGGCTATCGACGTTTACGGAATGCCAGTTTACAAAAGCTGACTCTGGCGGTTGCAGCTTCGGTTCTGGTTCTTCTGGTCGCTCTATGGCACCTGTTCATCTGGCTTGAATGCCGCATTACCGAACGGGCGGCGCAGCGCACCCGAAGCCACATGCAGCGGGCATTTTCAGCAGTATTTCCCGGGGTGCCGGTTGTCGAACCACTGATCCAGGCAGACCGCAGCATTGCCGAACTTGAAAAACGCCTGAAAGAAGCGGCGACGGTGCCAATTATTCCCTGGCAGCGTGTTTTGCAACTGCTGGCAGCTCGTTGTGGGCCTGATACGGCAGTTTTGCGCCTTTCGGGTCGAACAGCCGGCCTTAAGCTCAGCGGTATTGCCGTAAACTATGCTGCTATCGAGGCTTTTCGCAACCGGCTGGAGAGTTCCGGACTGTTTGAAAAGGTTAATACTTCTGAATCGCGACAGGGGACCGGTGGCATCACTTTCAGCCTGGAGGCAGTATGGAAAAACTGAAAGCCTGGTGGCTGGCCCGCAACCCCCGTGATCGCCGTGCTCTGACCGTTCTTGCCATTGTGGTGCCGATCATTTTTTTCTGGTATTTTGTTTCCAGGCCGCTTGCTGACCGCCAGAAACTTGCGCACCGGCTTCTCGAAACCAGCCGGGCCCAGGCCGAAGATCTGCAGAAAAAACTCACCGAATACGCACAGTTGTCGGCGCGAGCCTCGGTTCTGGCGATCAATGCCTCCCAGACGATCGTTACCAGCCTTGAAAGTTCTTTTCGGGGCATGCCGCCGGAGGTTGCCAGTCCGACTCTCAATCGTACCACTCTGACCATTCTCGGCAAGGCCCAGCCTGCCGCTCTGGTTACTCTTGACCGCGTCGAACCGGCGCATGCCTGGCAGATTTTTGCTGCCATCGCCTCTGCCGGCGTCTATGTCGCTGAATTCGACATTAACTCTGAACCACAAAAAAATCTCCTGTCGGCAAACTTCAAAGCCTGGCGCTGAAATTTTTAACCGACACTTGACCATCCATGGTCTTCTGCCGGTTCGTTTGCAATAACTGCCTTGAGCGCCGTCATTGCGAAGGGCAAAGCCCTGAAGCAATCGCATTCCAGATGCCTGCGATTGCCGCGTCGCTACGCTCCTCGCGCAGGCCAGGATGGCCAAGTGCCGGTGAGTCGCCGGAGTGCGAACGAACCGGCCAATGACAGGTTAAAGCGAAGTTTTCAATACCATTTTGTATAAGTCTATCAAAAAAAAGTAAGAGCCTGAGGCGATCCACATTTCAGCCTGAGCGTATGCAAGATATGTTTGTAATAAGTAAATTAGCCGGTTGCGTCTGATTGGTTTGTGAAAAAAAAATCTTTATCGGGCTATTGATTTTGCCAATTGGGCAGCGTAGAATTTTTTCTAGATATCTTTTAAAACACAGAAAAATGATCTGAACAAAAGGAAATAAGGAGGAGGGCACCCTTTCAGGCCTTGGCCGGCCTCAGATCAGAAGACGTTGTACGTCATTCATTGGTTGGTTCAATTGTTCTAGGTTCCATTGGTTGTCCGTCAAATCACAGGAGGTTAGGTAATGCCTGATTGTAGTCTGCGTAAACGCATTCTTTATGTGCTTCTCGCATTGATGCTGCTGCCCGTCGTTTCAGCTTTCGCCTGGAACAGCACTATTAAAGTAACGGTTCTCGATAATCTGAACGCACCGGTTTCTGATGCTGAAGTTATCGTCTGGGATCTTAATAATATTTATATTAAGGGTTCTGGCACTACGGATTCTGCGGGTAACGCAAGTATTGATATTTATACGAATTTCACGGCAGATTCCTTTACCAACCCCTCTGACAATATTGCCATTCTTGCTATTCCTTCAGCAACCAATAATCCGAATAACCTGGCTTTTGGCAAGACTACCACCCTATTCCCAGGTATGCCTGACCGAGATTCCAGTATGACGAATCCAACAGTGTTGACTTTGCAACCAGGTTGTCAATTGACCGTTAATCCAAAGTTGTCGGAAAACGGCGTGATTTCTTCAGGTGTTGTCGGCGGCCTGACTATTGAGCTGCCCGAAGTAAACTACTCGGTAAAATCTTTTGTTATTTATACCGGTTCGATTAATGCTTCGAATCCTTCATGGAAGATCTGTTGGCCAAAGAATACTTCTGTAAAATGGACTCTTAACGGAAGTTATGATCAGAACGACATAACTAAGTCTGGTTACTACGGTGAAAAATCCGGTTCTTTTGAGGTTGGCGATGAGCTTACCAAAGATAAAGAACTCGTTCATGTCCGCGAGGAAAAAGGCCGCCTCGACTTTGCCGGCGAAACCGGGCATACATATACTATCAAATATTACGAATCTGCTTATAGCCAGCGGCTTTCAAACTATTATACGCTGACAACCGTAGAATCAACCGGAACGGTTTATCTGCCATACAATAACTATTCTTTTTACTCGATCGAAAAGGTCGCTACTGTCGGTAACCCGCCGATTCAGATTTTTACTCCGGTCACCATCGGCAGCACCACCGCGACTCTCAATCTTGCGGCGCAGCCCGGCAGTTCGGTTACCGGTCATGTTTCCCTGGCCGGAAATTCTTCTCTTAATGCCTGCGATCATATTTCGGTGGTTGCCGAGCTCAAAATCGGCGAATCGATGTGGTTCGAAGTCGAAGAAGTAACTCCGAGTACCGTCGATGGGTCGTATGCTTTCACTCATCAACTGGCTAACGGCAGCGACTATCGTATTAAAACCGGAGATCGTTATAATTACTACTCGCCAGGGGTAATAGATGATTCGACTGACCCGAAGCAGTGCTACACCAACCTTGTTTATGATCTTGCCGCTCTCGAGGGCAATAAGGTAGTTGATCTTGTGCTGCCTCAGGCTGCAGCCCTTTCTTTCAAAATTACCTACCCTGCCGGCTGGCAGCTTGTGAATCAGCAGATCGGCACTGTTCCAGTCCCGGATGTTAATGGTACCCGTTATATCCAGAACTATTCAGGTGAAATATTCGTTTCGTTTGTTGACCCTAAGCAACCATTTTTTGCCCGTTTCGATTGTGATTCTGACCCATATAGCACGGTAGATGCTCCCTATATAAAAATAAGTCAGCCCCAGTTGCCTGAAGCAGGCAAAACGACCGTTATCAACGTCAATGTCGATCCGGCTGCTTTTGCGCTCGTAACTTCAAATCTTTATGTCGGCCCCGATGCGGCTGCCAAAAAGCAATATCTTGACGGAGACGTCAGCGTCTGGATGAACCCGGTTCTCACGTTTGCCGGGAAAAACTATTCTCTCACTGAATTGATGTATTTACCCAACAGAGGGGTCGACAACAAGATTTTTAACTCCGATGATCAGGATCCGTTCATTTTCAGAGCTGAAAAGAACATGACCTACCGCCTCGAAGCCGTCGAAAACTTTGACGCCCTCCCTGTGCGGCCTCTCTGTGGCTTCCTGCCATATTCACAGGATTTCGTGGTTGCCGATGCCGCTGAAATGTCGAATGACATTCTTCTTTCCGAAGGCCGCTCGTTCTATGGTCGAATCAACGACGATGCTGGCCCGAAGGCTGGTGCCAACGTCGGAGTCAGGCTAACCTCCATTTATAACGAATACAGTCCTAATTTTGAATATATCACCCGTTATGGCCAGATAACCCTTGACTCTGAAGGCAGATTCAGGGTGGCCGGAGTCAATTCTGGTCGTTATCGCGTTGAACTCATTCTCGATCGCATTCCAAACGATGAGACAAGATACGAGAAACAGAAGATGCCGATCATGACCCGTGAAATCTTCGTTGATGAAGAT